>JBQGDU010000420.1:0-5761 GCA_052039245.1 Aeromicrobium sp.
AGTCCTCGCCGACTTCGCCTACGAGATCCGGGCCAAGAACGCGGGTCCGTTCTGGACCACGTTCGAGACCTTCATGCGCGATGCCGCCGGCTACGCGATCGCCGCGGACGAGGAGTTCCTCAACGAGCGGGTGGTGGCTGACCTCTACCGGGTCGCGGTCGAGGACGTGCAGATCTTCCGGATCCCGGCGCTGAACGTCGTCAAGATCTCCTTCCCGCGCAAGGTGCCCGCCGGTGGATTGCGCGATCGTGATCTGCACTGCGGTCAGCAGCACGTGCCGCTCGCGGCGCTGGTCGTCCCGGACCGGCTGCTCCCGAGCGAGGTGGCGGCATGACGAACCTGTCGACGGTGCTCGAGACGACGGCGCGGGACCACCCGGAGCGGACGGCAGTCGTCCTGGGGGAGACCCGGCTCACCTACGCGCACGTCGACGCGGCCGCCAGCATGGTCGCGGACCTCCTCGCGTCGCACGGCATCGGACGGGGTGACCGGGTCGCTCTCACGTGCCCGAACCTGCCGTACTTCCCGATCGTCTACTTCGGGATCCTGAAGAGCGGTGCGACGGTCGTCCCGCTCAACGTGCTGCTCAAGACCGGTGAGATCGCCTACCACCTGCGCGACTCCGAGTCCGCTGCGTACTTCGTGTTCGAGGGCACGGCCGAGCTGCCGATGGGCCGGATGGGCGGCGAGGCGTTCGAGCAGGTCGAGTCCTGCGAGAAGCTGTTCGTGATCGGGTCCGATCCGGCCACGGCGATGCCGTGGCTGGCCGGCCACGCGACGGACTTCCCCGGCGCACCGGTCGACTCCGAGGACACCGCCGTGATCCTCTACACCTCAGGCACGACCGGTCAGCCGAAGGGGGCTGAGCTCCGGCACCGCAACATGATCGACAACGTGCTGGTCGGGGAGCAGCTGTTCGAACCCGACCGCGAGCGGCCCGACACCTACCTGTGTGCCCTGCCGCTGTTCCACTCCTACGGTCAGACCGTCACGCAGAACGCGGCGTTCCACTTCGGCGGCACCATGGTGATGCTGCCGCGCTTCGAGCCCGGCGAGGCCATCGCCGCGATGCTGCGGGAGGGCGTCACGAACTTCGCGGGCGTGCCGACGATGTACTGGGCGCTGCTGAGCGCGGTGCCCGACGAGGAGACGGCGCGCGCCATCGCGTCGAACCTGCGCATCGCGTCGGCGGGTGGCTCGGCGCTCTCCGCGGAGATCCACCGCCGGTTCGAGGAGGCCTTCGGCGTCACGATCCTGGAGGGCTACGGGCTGTCCGAGACTTCGCCGATCGCCAGCTTCGCCCGCTTCGGCGAGCAGCCACGCGTGGGATCGATCGGTGTCCCCATCCCCGGAGTGGAGATGAGGCTCGTCGACGAGTCGTGGCAGGAGATCGCGGACGATCCCGAAGCGGTGGGCGAGATCGTGATCCGGGGCCACAACGTGATGAAGGGTTACTTCAACCGTCCCGAGGCGACTGCCGAGGTGCTCCGTGACGGCTGGTTCCGCACCGGTGACCTCGCGACACGAGACGCGGACGGGTACTACTTCATCGTCGACCGCAGCAAGGACATGATCATCCGCGGTGGCTTCAACGTCTATCCGCGGGAGATCGAGGAGCTCTTCATGACGCACCCGGCCGTCTCGCTGGTCGCGGTGGTCGGGGTCCCGCACCCGCAGCACGGCGAGGAGATCAAGGCCTTCGTCCTGCCGGAGGACGACGCCACGGTCACCGCGGACGAGCTGGTCGAGTGGGGCAAGGAGCGTCTCGCGGCCTACAAGTATCCGCGTCTGGTGGAGATCGTGAGCAGCCTGCCGATGACGGCGACCGGCAAGATCCTCAAGCGAGAGCTGTGATCCGGCTCGAGGACCTGCCGATCGCCCACCCCGGACGCAGCCTGTTCACCGGGGTGACGCCGGTGCTGGCCTCACAGGTCGACCAGCGCTTCTCGTACCGGTTGTTCGTCCCCCGCGACTACCGCGACGACGAACCCGCGCTGGACGTCTGGGTCTTCGTGCACGGCACGGAGCGGCGCACCGAGCACTTCCTCGACGGGGCGGTCGAGCTCGCGACCGCGCGACGCGCGATCGTCCTCACGCCGCTGTTCCCCGCAGCGATCGGCGACCCCGACGACGTTCACAACTACAAGATGATCGAGCAGGACGGTGTCCGGTACGACCTGCTGCTGCTGAGCATGCTCCAGGAGGTCGCGGGCCGTTGGAACGTCGACGTGGATCGGTTCGTGCTGCACGGGTTCTCCGGAGGAGGACAGTTCGCGCACCGCTTCCTCTACCTGCACCCTGAGCGGCTCCGGGCGGTCTCGATCGGTGCTCCGGGCCGGATCACCCTGCCGGACGCGGGATCGACCTGGTGGCACGGGGTCGGCGACCTGCAGGGGCGCTTCGGTCGAGGCCTCGACACCTCAGCGATCTCGAGGGTCCCGATCCAGATCGTGATCGGAGCGCTCGACAACGACCCGGCCGAGGTCGCGCCGAGTCCCGGCGGCGCTGATCGGCTGGCGCGCGCCAAGAGCCTGCGCGACGGTCTGCGATCGCTCGGCGCCACGGTGCAGTTCGACGTCGTCGACGCGGTGGGTCACGTCGGTGCGCAGGCGATGCCGACGGTCATGCGGTTCATCGCGGAGCAGACGTGAGCGCACGCCACGGCTGATCAGCCCAGCAGTCGCAGGGCTCCCGTGCGCCACCAGGCCCCGGCCCGGGGGCCGCCGTTGCACGGACCGTCGGACTCGCCAGGGCGCTTGACCCAGAGGTAGGCGTCGAGGCTCTTGGTGTTCACGATCGCCGGCTTGCGGCCGATGCGGGCCGGCCGCGGGTTGCAGAAGTCTCCGGCCGTCGGTGGTCGCTTCGCGCCGTTGCGTGAGGTGTCGATGACGTAGCGACGGTTCGTGATGCCGAGGTCCCGCAGGCCGGCGAGCACCTGACCGGCGTAGGTGACCTCGTCCTCGGTCGGGCGGAAGTTCGCGACGTTGGTGGCGAACCCGCGAGCATCCTTCACGCCGGAGGCGGCGAGCCGTTGGGCGATGACGCTCGGGCTGCGCCAGTTGCTGTGGCCGGCGTCCAGGTAGACCCAGACGCCTGCCGCCTTCAGCTTCTTCACTGCGTGGCGGAGCAGCCCGGCCCGGTCGCCCTGGCCGCGGCACGAGTCCATCTGGGCGATGGCGTCGGGCTCGAGCACGGCGATGGCCTTGCGGCCCTTGAGTCCTGCGGCCACCTGGGCGATCCAGGCTCGGTACTGCCGGTGCGTGAGCCCACCGGCGGAGTGGTGGCCGCAGTCGCGTCCGGGAACGGCGTAGATCGCCACCAGCGGGGTGCGCTTGGCCTTGGTGGCGCGCTTCGCGTAGGCAGCGACCTTGCCCTTCACGGTCTTGGTGGAGTAGGCGTCGGTCACCCAGAAGGCCTGCCCGCGGGAGCCGATGCGCTTGAGCTTGGGGTTCTTCTTCGCCGCCTTCGCGCCGGCCCCATGGGGGTCGACGAACACTGATCGGGTCAGACGGGGGTCCTTCTTCGCCGCGTCGGCGGGCGGAGCACCCACGAGGGTCATGGCCAGGGCGCCGACCACGATCGCCACGAGAGCCGCCACCGACGAGGGGCGCGGGGCTGAGGACACCCCGGAACAGTAGTCGCCCGCGTGGATGCAGGGGCGGGAACCGAGGGGTTCGGTGTGTGATCTGTGCGGCGCAGGACGACGGCGGAGCGGAAGCGCTACCGGGTGGCGACGGCGACGGCCAGTACCACCGTCGTGACCGCCGCGACCACCCCGCCGGCGAAGACGCCGACCGCGAGGTTCCGCATGCCGATCGTGTGGTCCACCTGACCGGAGAAGTAGGCGAGCATCCGGATCACGCCGATGGGCAGGAGCCACCCGGTGGCGATGAGACTGAGGCCGAGGGCGATCTCGAGGGTGTCCATGCCTCCTGCGTACCCCACGGGTGGGTGATCACACCCCGGCCCCGGCCTCGGAGGTGGGAGGCGTCAGCGCCTCGTCATCGCCTCGATGCGGGCGAGGGCGACCGCCAGGACCGGCAGGTAGCCCGGCGCCCAGAGCGGGGCGCCCATCGAGAGCCGACAGCCGCCCGCCTCGGGGCGGACGGAGTGCGTGGTCGCCGGGATCCCGCCCACCTGCCACGCCCACTCCCGGCCCTCGACGAACCGGGTCACCTCGAACGGCAGCTCCAGGCCCACCGGCGTCCGCACGTGACCTCGCGACCCGAGGCCGAACGGCTCGGCGTCCACCCGTGCAGCGGTGACGGTCGGGCCCCACGTCGGCCACGCGTCGAGGTCGACGAGTACGGACCACACCACCTGCGGCGCGGCGTCGAGATGGCGGTGCACGGTCCACGGCACAATGGCTCCTCCCGGTCGCTCGGTCCCATCGTCGCTCCCGGAGGACACACCCGCACGCCACGCCGGGTCGGGGTCCCGGGTCGTACCGTGGAGGGGTGCCGTCACCCACAGGATCCGCCGGGTTCCGGCTCGTGCCGGAGCCGCCGGAACGTCATCTGGACGAGCGGCTCTTCGGTCGGTTCCGACGCGTCGGTCTGCGCGGTGTGCTGCAGGACCTCGATCGGCGGGCCGTCCCCTGTGACGTGCCGGGCGAGGCGTCCGGACGCGGCTTGCGGTGGGACCCGCGCGACGTCACCACACGGCGCTGGTGGCCGCAGGGGATCACGACGTCCGCCGACGCGCTCGGCCCGGACCCGAGCCCGGGGACCGTCGACGGTGAGCCGGTGGTGCTGATGAGCTGGTACGCCCACGGTGCGCTCGGTCGGCGTCTCGGGGCGAGGATCTCCGTCGTCGCCGGCATCGACGACGAGCCGCGGTACCGCCACGTCCTGCTGACGGAGCCTCGGCGACGCGTCGGAGCGCACCGTCTGCTCCCGGTGAACGTCCACGCCGGCGGCCTGGTCTGGTACGGACGGCACCTCTTCGTGGCGGGGAGCGCCGGAGGCATCCGCGTCTTCCGGCTGGACGACGTGATCCGGGTGCGCAGCCGCTGGCGCACCAAGGGCTATCGCTATGTGCTGCCCCAGCTCACCCGCTACGTCACCCACAGCGACGTGGGCACCCGACCGATGACGTACTCCTTCCTCTCGCTGGACCGCCGCGGAGACGTCGACCACCTCATCGCGGGGGAGTACGGCCGCAAGGGCGCCGCCACCCACCGGCTCGTGCGCTACGCGCTCGACCGCGAGACGGACCTGCTCGCCGTGGGCGAGGCCGGTCGTGCCGAACCGCTGGAGCACTTCGAACGGCAGGTCCCCCGGATGCAGGGCGCCGTCATGGTGGGCGACACGTGGGTGCTCACCTCCAGCAACGGCGAGGACAACCCGGGCGACCTCTGGGTCGGTGCCCCGGGCGAGTTCCGACGACGTCGTGGGGTGCTGCCCACCGGCCCGGAGGACATCACCTACTGGCCGCAGCGGCGACAGCTCTGGACGCTCACCGAGTGGCCGGGCAGGCGTTGGGTCTACCCGGTCGACGTCGATGAGTGGGTCCGCCCACCTGAGTGACGGGGCCGTGCCACCCAGCGGAGCAGCGGTCCGGCGAAGGCAGCGACGCCAGCGGTCCGGGGCCGCCGCGCCGCGTCACCGGGCGCCGATGAGCCTGAGCATCTGATCACCAGGTGAGCACAAGTGAACACCGGTGGGCTGCTCGGACCTCTGGCGGACGGCCATCGACAACCCCCATGGTCGAGGAGTCGGCAGATCGCCGGCATCGATCACAAGGGGGAACCATGAAGACC
>JBQGDU010000421.1:0-4961 GCA_052039245.1 Aeromicrobium sp.
CCTCGACGACCGCAGCCTGCGCACCGAGGGCACCGTGATCGATGACTATGCGAGCACCGCCGGTGCCGTCCGAGAGGTGGTCCCCGGGCTGAACCACGCCCAGCCCGGCGACCCGATCAAGGGCGCCGCTGCTTTCCTGACCCTGGCAGACGCGGAGAACCCGCCGCTGCGCGCTCAGCTGGGCACCGACTGCCTGGAGGAGCTCGATGCCAAGATCGCTCAGCTGCGCACGGAGTCGGCGGCCTGGCGGGACCTCGCCGTCTCGACCGACCACGACGACGTCATCGCGTCGCGGTCCCGGGACGGAAGGCGGTGAGCACCGCGGTGCTCCTCCCGCCCCGGGGCCTGCCGGCCGCGGCCGTCCCGGTCAGTCGAGCATCGCCTCCGCTTCGACCTCGACCAGGACATCGGGCTCGAAGAGGTAGTCCACACCGATGACCGACAGCGGTGGCAGCGGGCGCGGCATGCCGAGCTCCTCCGCGACGCTCTCGATCCCCGCCATGAACTCCGTGTATTTCTCCGGCGTCCACGCAGTGACGAAGAACCGAAGGCGCATCACGTCGGAGAACGACGCTCCTGCTCCTGCCAATCCCCGTGCGCTGTTGCGCAGGGCGTGGGCGAGCTGCCCGGCGAGATCTCCGGGGGAGAGGCGAGTGCCGTTCTCGTCGCGGGCGATCTGGCCTGCGACGTGCACCAGTCGAGTGCCGGTCGACACCGAGACATGGTGATAGGGGACGGGCTGGAACATGCCGTCGGGGGTGGAGAGGTGGACGGTCATCGGCGTTTCCTTTCGCAGCTTGGTGGTCACCGATGTATACCTGGTATGTGAAGAGCACTTCAATGAAACCAGGTGTCCTCGACGACACCACCCCCGCCCGGATCGAGTACTCGCAGATCGCCACGGAGCACCGAGAGCTGCTGGACCAGGTGCTCGACAAGTGGTCCCTGCTGGTGCTCGACACGCTCTGCGAGGGCCCGCGGCGGTTCAACGAGCTGAGGCGGGCCATCCCGACCGTCACGCAGAAGTCCCTCACCGTCACGCTGCGACGGCTGGAGCGCAACGGCATGGTCGATCGCGTCGTCCTCAGCACCCGCCCCGTCGCCGTCGAGTACCGGATCAGTGACCTGGGCTCCACGCTCCAGGACCTCATCGACGCCCTGTTCGGCTGGGCGTCGGAGCACATGCCCAGGGTGGACCGGGCACGAGAGGCGTTCGACGACGCCGCCGACGACCGGTAGCGCGCAGGCGCAGGAGGTCCGCCGGTCCTGCCCGGGTCGCGGACCTGTCCTCCCGGGGCCGGTCATCGCGGGCCTGTCGCCGCAGTGTCTGTCGCCGCGGGGCCTGTCGCTGCGGGGTCTGTCACCGCGGCGCTCATGACCTCCGGTCGCGACGAGCGTAGGTGCGGGCCTTCATCCTGTTCCCGCAGGCGGCCATCGAGCACCACTTGGCTGTGCCCGGCCGGCTGTGATCGAGGAGGAAGAGGTTGCACTCGGAGTTGGCGCAGGCGCGGAGCCGCCCAGGCAGCTCGTCCGCGACTCGCGACCATGCCAGCACCACGCGGGCGGCAAGCCGTCGGTCGTCAGGTGCGTCGAGCTGCCACTGGATGCCCCCGACGGTCACGGTCGGCGTCAGCGCCACCTCGCTCAGGGTCGGAGCGAGGGCTTCCGCGGCGTCGGCCTCCGCGCGGAGGAGGGCGTGCAGGGCGTCACGTGCACCCCGCAGATGCGAACGTTCGACCCCCGTGCCGAGCCCGCCGAACCGGCCGACCAGCTCATCCCCCTCCGGGCCCTCGAGCTGATCGGTGCGCACGCCCTTGACCACGGGCGCGCTGTTCAGCACCGCCAACAGCAGGTCCTCGTCCTCGATCACCGCACACCTCCGTCACGTCGCGAGCTGTGGTCCTCATGGTTCATGCCGTCATGCTATCGTCTGGCTAACCAGTTAAACATCGTTTAGGGGTGAGCAATGGCTCTCGTCCATCACCGCACCGTCACCATCGACGGGTTGGAGGTCTTCTACCGTGAGGCGGGGCCGCAGGACGCCCCGGTGCTTCTGCTGCTGCACGGATATCCCACCAGCTCGCACATGTTCCGGCACCTGATCCCGGCCCTTGCCGACCAGTACCGCGTGATCGCCCCCGATCACATCGGGTTCGGCCGCTCCTCGGCTCCCTCGGTCGACGACTTCGAGTACACCTTCGACGCCCTGGCCGACGTCACCTCGGCGTTCCTCGACGCGATCGAGATCAGCCGGTACACGGTGTACGTCCAGGACTACGGGGCTCCGATCGCGTGGCGGCTGGCCCTGGCGCACCCGGAATCCGTCGAGGGAGTGATCTCGCAGAACGGCAACGCCTACGAGGAGGGCTTCGTCCCCGGGTTCTGGGAACCGATCTGGGCCTACGCCTCCGACCCGACACCGGCCAACGAAGTGGCCCTGCGCCCCGCGCTCGAGCGCGAGGCCGTCCAATGGCAGTACACCCACGGCGTGCCCGATGCGACGACCGTCGCGCCCGAGGCCTGGGAGCACGACCTCGCCCTGCTCGCCCGGCCGGGTGTCGATCGCGCCCAGCTGGCCCTGTTCGCCGACTACTCCAGCAACCTCCCCCTGTACCCGCGAGTCCACCAGTGGCTGCGAGATTCCCCCGTGCCCGTGCTGGCCGTGTGGGGGAAGAACGACGAGATCTTCGACGTCGCCGGCGCCACCGCGTTCCGCCGCGACGCACCGCAGGCGCGGATCGAGCTCCTCGACGGCGGGCACTTCCTCCTGGAGTCCCACCTGGACGAGGTCGTGGGGATCATCCGGGACTGGCGCGCGGCCTTATGACCCCACGAGCGGCAGAGGCCGCGAAGAGTCCGGAGGGAACTGAGATGGCGGTCGAGCCGTCACAGCGTCAGGCCCGCCGCTGGCAGCGAGCGGAGAACGCGCTGATCGCCGCCGGCATCGTCGTGGCGATGATCGCCTCGGGGCAGCCGTGGTGGCTGCTGCCTGCCGCGTTCCTGGTCTTCGACCTCTCCGCGCTGGGCTACATGGCGGGGAAGCGGATCGGGGCCGTCAGCTACAACCTGGTGCACAACTACACCGCCCCCGGCGCCCTGGTGACCGGCTGGGCGGGTCTTCGGCTCGCCGACATCGATGCCGAGTGGTTGCTGCTGCTGGCAGCCTGCTGGGGCTTCCACGTCGCCCTCGACCGCGCCCTGGGCTACGGCCTGAAGCTCGGCCCGTTCACCCACACCCACCTCGGTGTCATCGGCAAGGACCGTGGCACCGAGACGCCGCACGCCGGCGGTGAGGTCCCGACGCGGCGGTGAACTCTCCGCAGCCGATCACGCCGGCGGTGCCGTCGATCCCGTCCCCGGGTCCTTGACCTGTCGGTGCACGGAGGGCCGTGCGCTGCCCTCGGGGATGCCCGCGGCGAGGAGCTGCAGCGCGTGGGCCGACGCGGAGCCGGGCTCGGTGTCGTAGACCATGAGGGTCTGGTCGGGATCATCGCCGGGGGAGAGCGCCTGGTAGCTGACGGTGAGATCTCCGACCAGGGGGTGGTGATATCGCTTGGTGCCGGTGCTGCGCTGGTGCACGCGATGCCTCGCCCACAGCCGCCCGAACTCGGGGGACCGGATCGAGAGGTCGCCCACGAGCTGACCGAGCTCGGTGTCGTCGGGGTGGTCACCGGCGTCCATGCGAAGCATCGCCACGGTGTCAGCGGCGACCTCGTCCCAGTCGGTGTAGAGCTCGCGGGCATGTGGGTCCAGGAACACGAAGCGGGCCTGGTTCCGCTCGAGGGTCGGCATGGCCTGGAAGTCGGCGGTCAGCAGGGCGGCGAGCCGGTTCTGTCCGACGATGTCGAGGCGTCGTCCCAGCACGAATGCGGGCTGGGAGGCCGCGTCGAGCGTGTCGAGCAGTGCGCGGGTGGCCGGGTGCAGCTGCTGCGGTGTGCGACCGCGGCGGCGACGGGCCGGGGAGGGTCTGGCGATGGTGTGCAGATGCGCACGCTCGGCGTCATCGAGCTGCAGGGCCTCGGCGATGGCGTCGAGGACCTGCGTCGAGGCGCTCTTGCTGCGACCCTGCTCCAGCCGGGTGTAGTAGTCGACGCTCACCCCCGCGAGCATCGCCAGCTCCTCGCGTCGCAGCCCGTCGACCCGTCGGTGCCCGGTGCCGACGACACCGGCCCGAGCAGGCGTGATCCGTGCACGCGCGGCGCGCAGGAACTCCGCCAGCCGTGGTTCCAGATGATCGGGGTGAGGGGGCATGCCTGCATTCTTCCCACCCTCCGGAGCGGTGGCCAGGTCACGTGGGGTGCCCAGATCGTCCCTGGAAGCGTTGGGCCTTCTGGGCGGGGTCGCGCATCGGGACGGTGGTGGTGTCGCAGCCCTGCGACACCACACCACTTCCCAGAGGAGCACCCAAGTCTGTCAGGATGATCACCGGTGCCGCACGCGGCCTCGGGCTCGAGATCGCCCGCGCCGCCCTGGCCGGAGGTGAACAGGTCGCCGTGTCCGCGCGCCGGCCCGAGAACCTGCCCGAGGACGTGCGCACCCACCGCCATGCGCTGCCGGTGCGCCTCGACGTGACGGATCAGGCGCTGGTCGACGCGGCCGTCGCCGAGGTCACGGATCGGTTCGGGACCATCGACGTGCTGGTCAACAATGCCGGCCGGGCCTTGCTCGGCGCGCTGGAGGAGATCACCGACGCGGAAGCCCGGTCGCTCTTCGACGTCAACGTCTTCGGCCTGATCACCACGACCCGTGCCGTGCTGCCGACCATGCGAGCCGCAGGGGCCGGCAAGCTGGTCCACATCGGCTCCCGCTCCGGTTTCGAGGGAGAGCCGGGAGTGAGCATGTACTCCGCCACCAAGTTCGCCGTCGCCGGCATCAGCGAGGCGCTGGCTGCCGAGCTCGAGCCGTTCGGCATCGAGAGCATGGTCGTCGAACCCGGAGTGCTGCGCACCGACTTCCTGGAC
>JBQGDU010000422.1:0-5395 GCA_052039245.1 Aeromicrobium sp.
AGCACCAGGGTAGGCCGTGACCGGGGCCCTCGGCCGTGCGCGACTCTGGCACGATGGTCGAGATGTCCGAGGCGTACTGGCAGTCCGTGATGCAGACCGGCCGACAGGTGCCTCCGGACCGCTCCCTGAACGAGTCCACGGTCGAGCTCGTCGAGATGCTCGGGCACCCGAACCCGCGGATGCGCGAGGAGATCGCGTACCCGTTGCTCACCACGTGGCTCGCCCAGGGCGTCTACGACGACCTCCTGGCCGGTCTCGGCGACGGCATCGTCCCTGGTCTGCGCTACGGACTCGGGCACGACGGGGACGTCTCGGTGATCCGCCGCTCCTACAGCGCGCTGATGCTCGCCGAGATCCTCGGTCGGGACAACGACGAGCACCTGATGACGTCGGCCACCGTGCTCGAGTGGGGCGACCTCGCCACGAGCTGGTACGTCCGGGAGCAGGACCACCGTGGGTGGATCCCCGAACAGGGCTGGGCACACGCCATCGCCCACGGCGCCGACCTCCTGGCCGCGCTGGCGAGGTCACGACACTTCGGTCGTCTCGAGCTCACCGTGCTGCTCGACGTCATCGCCGACCGCGTCCTGACCCCCACCGCGTACGTCTGGCGGCACGGGGAGGACGACCGGCTCGCCTACGCCGTCATGACCCTCATGCACCGCAACGCTCTCGACCCGGGCATCGTGGAGCCGTGGCTCGCCCGCCTCGGGGACGGCATCCGTCCGCCGCGCACGCGCGGTCATCTGGAGTCGGAGTGGCCGTCACCGGGAGCAGCCAACACCTCCGCCTTCCTGCGGGCCCTGCACCTGCAGCTGGCCCTCGGCGTGCAGGGGCGGGCCGATCTGCGCAGCGACGACGAGCTGTTCGCCGAGCAGCCGGTCCACCGGGCCGATCTGCTGCTGGCGGTGCTGGACCAGATCCGTGCGGAGAGTCCTTGGCTCTACCGGTCCACCAGCCGCGCCCGACCGGTGGAGTAGGGACGCACCACCGCTCGACCTGAGGGTGACCGACCTCACCACTACAGTGCCCCTCATGACCGACGAGACCACCACCGAGGGCACTGCTGACGGCGCCCCGTCCGACGCACGCTCCGGGCATGGGGGTGTCCACGCCCTGGACGTCGCCCGCGCGCACGGTGTGGACACGCTGTTCACGCTCTCCGGCGCCCACGTCTTCCCGATGTACGACGCTGCCGTGACGGCGGAGCCCGCCGTGCCGATCATCGACGTCCGGCACGAGCCGACGGCCGTGTTCGCCGCGGAGGCCGTCGGAAAGCTCACCCGCACACCCGGCCTGGCCGTGCTGACCGCGGGCCCCGGCGTCACCAACGGGGTCAGTCCCGTCGCCCAGGCGCACTTCTCCGGGTCGCCTCTGGTGGTCGTGGGTGGACGCGCGCCCGCGGGCCGGTGGGGCACCGGCAGCCTGCAGGAGCTCGACCACCCGCCCATCTTCGAGACCATCTCCAAGTCCGCCACCACGGCGCACACGATCGACGACATCGCACCGGTCATGGACGAGGCATTCACGCTCGCGGGCTCCTCGCACCGCGGACCCACCTTCCTCGACGTGCCCATGGACCAGTTCTTCAGCCAGACCACGGTGGCCACCCCCGCCCGCGGCAACACCACGGCACCGATCGAGCCGGACGGCGACGCTCTCACCCGCGCGGCACGTCTGCTCGCCGAGGCCGAGCGACCGGTGCTCGTCCTCGGGACCGACGTCTGGGCCGACGGCGCAGAGGAGGCCGCGCTCCGCTTCGTCACCGAGACCGGCATCCCGGCCATCGCCAACGGCATGGGTCGCGGGATCGTGCCGGGAGGACATCCCCAGCTCGTGACCAAGGCGCGCTCCAAGGCCCTCGGTCAGGCGGACCTGGTGGTCGTCGTGGGCACGCCACTGGACTTCCGCCTCGGGTACGGCGTCTTCGGCGGCAAGGACGGCGCGCAGCCGGCCCGCGTCGTGCACCTGGCGGACTCCCCCGACCAGCTCTCGACGCACGCAGAGCTCGCGGCGTCCGCCGCAGGTGACCTCACCGCGTGCTTCGACCGCGTCCTCGCCGCGTTGCAGTCCGCTCCTGGAGCACGACCGGACTGGAGCACCTGGCTGTCCGGCCTGCAGGAGGCGGTCGCCGCCGCCTCCCACCGGGACGCTGAGCTGCTGAGCGCCGAGGCCGACCCCATCCACCCGGCCCGCATCTACGGCGAGCTGCTCCCCCGCCTCGCTGACGACGCCGTGGTCATCGGCGACGGCGGGGACTTCGTCTCCTTCGCCGGCAAGTACGTCGAGCCGCAGCGGCCCGGTGGATGGCTCGACCCTGGTCCCTACGGCTGCCTCGGCGCCGGCATGGGTGCCGCGATGGCCGCCCGGATCACGCGGCCCTCCAGCCAGGTGGTGCTGCTCTACGGTGACGGTGCGGCGGGCATGTCGCTCATCGACGTCGACACGCTCGTGCGGCACGACCTCCCGGTCGTCATGGTCGTCGGCAACAACTCCGCGTGGGGTCTGGAGAAGGGGCCGATGCAGCTCCTGTACGGCTACGACGTCGCCGCCGACCTCGCACCCAGTACCCGATACGACGAGGTGGTCACGGCTCTCGGCGGGGGCGGCGAGATGGTCACCGACCCGCGCGAGATCGGCCCGGCGCTGGATCGCGCGTTCGCCTCCGGGATCCCCTACCTCGTCAATGTCATCACCGACGTCGACGCGATGTACCCCCGTGCCACCACGGGAATCTGAGGTCACTCTCCGACCGGCCCACGCGACGGAGCTGGTCGCGGTGGGTGAGCTCACCGTGGCCGGCTACGACGCCGACGACTACCTCCTCCGCCCGGACGGCACACGGGACGTCGAGTACGCCGCCTGGCTCGCCGATGCAGCCAGGAGGGATCGAGATGCCGTCCTGATGGTCGCCGTGTCGAGATCGGAGCTGCTCGGGACCGTGACGTGGTGTCCTCCGGGCTCTCCCAACCGTGAGCTCGCGACCAGCAACGACCAGGGCGAGCTCCGGACCCTCGCCGTGGCGCCCCAGGCCCGCGGGCGCGGGGTCGGTGGGGCTCTGCTCGACTGGTGCCTGAAGGAGGCGCTCCGGACCTCGCTGAGCGAGGTGGTGCTGTCCTCCCTGCCGGAGATGAGACCCGCTCACCGGCTCTATCGGTCGCGCGGCTTCGAGCGCCGCCCGGAGCTCGACTGGTCACCGCACGAGGCGGTCCGGCTCTGGGGGTTCGCGCGCGTCACGAGCTCCGGTCCCGACGCCCGACCACGACACCAGTGAGGTTACCCTTACCAGCGTGTCCGACTCCGATCTCGATCCCCGACGTGCCGTCGACTCGGACCAGCAGCACCCGAGGACCGGGCTCCGTCTGATCGGTCGGGCTCTTCGACGCCATCGACGTGACCTGGCCAGCGGCTACGGCCTGCTCATCCTGTGGCAGCTGAGCGAGACCCTGGTCCCGGTCGTCATCGGCATCGTGATCGACCAGGCCGTCGACGGCGGCACGTGGGGCGACCTGGCCTGGACCCTCGGACTGATGGTCGCCCTGTTCCTCGTCCTCAGCAACGGCTACCGCTTCGGCAGCCGCTTCATCACCCGCGGGATGGAGGTCGAGGCGCACCAGCTCCGTATGGAGATCTCGGCCCACGTCCTGCACCCTCGGGGCGCACGCACGGACCGTCTCGCCGGCGAGACGCTCTCGATCGCCACGGCGGACGCCGACCTGGTCCCGCTGGTCATGCGACAGCTCGGGTTCGCGATCTCCTCGCTGGTGAGCGTGACGGTCGTGGCGGCATACGTCCTCCGGGTGGACCTCGCCCTCGGCCTGCTGATCCTGCTCGGCGTCCCGACCGTGCTCGTGCTGATCCAGGCGCTCGCCCCCCTCGTCGCCGCGCGAACCCGCCGCCAGCAGGAGAGCACCGCGCAGGTGAGCGGCCTCGCCGCAGACCTGCTGCAGGGACTTCGACCGTTGAAGGGCATCGGCGGTGAGGACGTGGGCCTGCTCCGGTACCGGTCCGCCAGCGCTCGGGCACGCGACGACACCATCGCCGTCGCCCGGTCCTGGGGCTACCTCTCCGGGATCACGACCCTGCTCGGCGGCGTGCTCCTGGCCGCGGTCGCACTCCTGGCCGGACGCAGGGCCCTGGACGGCGACATCAGCCTCGGTGAGCTGGTGGCCCTCGTCGGACTGACCCAGTTCCTCGCTGAGCCGTTGCGCATCCTCGGCGACCTGAGCGCGCAGTTCGCGGCGTGTCGCGCCTCGGCCGGCCGGATCTCGGACTTCATGAGGACACCGCGCATCCTGGCGCCGGGCACCCGGGAGCCGGGCGAGCCTCGTCCCGCGCTCGTGCTGGACGACGTCACCTGCGGACCCCTGACCTCGATCGACCTGACCACCCGTAGCGGCGAGCTGCTCGCGGTGACCGTGGACGACCCCGCGGCGTCCGACACGCTGGTCGCCCTGATCGCCGGCGAGCGTGCCGCGGACTCCGGGCACGTCCGGCTCGCCGACGTGCCGCTCGAGGAGCTCTCGGTCACCGCACGCCGACACCACCTGCTCACGGTCTCGCACCACACCGAGGTCTTCGAGGGGACACTGCGCACGTCGGGGGACCCGCGCGGTGCGGCCACGGACGCCGACCTCGCCCCCGCCCTGCACGCGTCGGCGGCCGACGACGTCGTCGCCCTGCACCCCGACGGACTCGACCGACCGGTCCGCGCGGGTGGGGCGAGTCTCTCCGGCGGTCAGCGGCAGCGGCTCGCGCTCGCCCGTGCTCTCGCCACCGGAGCGCCCAGCCTCGTCCTGCAGGACCCGACCAGTGCCGTCGACGCCGTCACGGAGCAGTCGATCGCCGAGGGGCTGCGCGGGGTCCGGGCCGGAGGCACGACGACCGTCGTCATCACGTCGAGCCCGGCCCTGCTGCAGCGCGCCGACCGTGTCGTCGTCATCCGGTCGGGCCGCGTCGCCGCCGAGGGCACGCACGAGGAGCTCATGCTCGACGAGGCCTACCGAGCGGGAGTCCTGCGGTGAGCGGGCCCGACGTCGCGACGCACCAGCTGCTCCCGGTCGCCTCGGCGCGCGACACCGCGCACCTCGCCTGGCGGCTCGTCCGCGCGCGCAGCGCGAGCATGGTCGTGACAGTGCTCGCCTTCCTCGTCGCGGGCCTGGGCGGGATCGTCCCGGTGCTGATGATCGGCCGGGTCGTCGACACCGTGCGCGACGGCGGTGACGACGCGCAGATCCTGCGGGCCGTCGTGATCATGCTCCTGAGCGCGGCGGTCGCCGCCCTCGCGACGACGCTCTCCTACGCTGCTCTCGCCGCGACGGTGGCACCCGCGCTCGCGACGCTGCGCGAGGACGTCCTGGACCGGACGCTGCACCTGGACTCCGAACGCATCGAG
>JBQGDU010000423.1:0-4134 GCA_052039245.1 Aeromicrobium sp.
ACGGTCCAGTCGCCACCCTTGAAGTAGCCGCCAGAGGCATAGGTCGACTCAAAGAGTTCGATGTAGGAGTTGCAGCCCTCGCAGTCGGGCGCGGATGCGGCACGCAGTGCATCAACATCCCCTGACCTGGCTGCATGGTTCAGCAGATCGATCCAGTGACGCACGAACGCGACTCGACCCTCGTCGGACTCTTCCTTGGCCTGTGCTGGCATCGTCGGCGCCGGCTCGACGGAGGAGGACTCCGTCGGGTCGGGCTCGCGGACCTCTGGCTCACTCTGACAGGCAGCGAGCAGCGCGAGACCAGCGACGAGTGTGACGACCATCCGGCGCATCCAGATCCCCCGATCAGACGATGCGCCAGAAACTAGCGAAGTCGAGCGGAAGTGTCGAGGGTCGATCCACAGGCCCCGGCCCTGGCGCCGTCCTCAGAGCGGGTTCGGCAGGAGGAGCTCGGTGTTGCGGTCGGCCGGCGTGCCGCTGTAGGTGGCGCCTGACTGTGGGTCGTTGGCGGCGAGCTCGCGAGCCAGGGCGGCGAGGTGCACGGAGTCGGCGATCGAGCCGCCGTGCGAGGCGGGGGCGGCATGGTCGACCATCGTCGTGAAGATCGACAGCGTGCCGTCACGGTTGTCGGCCAGCTCGATGAGTCGTGCCTGCTGAGGGAAGTCGATGTGGGAGGCGGAGTTGATCTCCCAGAACCCGCTGGACCCGTCGGTGCGGCGGTGGGCGGTGATGGCGTTCTTGTGCGAGTGGCCGTTCACCCAGGCCACTACCTGCGGATGCGCCAGGAGGAGGTCGACGACGGCGGGCCCGAGGACTCGCGGGTCGAGGTCGAGTCCCGTCGCGACGAGAGGGTTGTTCATCGTGCCGGACGTGTGGTGGCTGAAGATCATGACGTACTTGTCCGTGGACCGCGCCAGGACGTCCTTCAACCAGCCGAACTGCGTCCGGTCGAGGGATCCGTCGGCGTACCCGTTGGGATTGACGCTGTCGAGTGCGATGCATCGCACCGGTCCCTTGTCGAATGTGTAGTAGGCCGTGCCACGTCGCCGGTTGTCGGAGGAGAACCCGTGGCCGACGGGGGTGCCCGCCGTCCGGAAGTGCTCCTCCACGACCTGCTTGCGGTTCAGGCTGCGTCGATCCCGGTCGGTGGAGACGAGGCGGGCCCCCAGCAGGGTCGACGACGCCAGCAGGAGAGTGGGGTCCGCCGTGCGGAGCGCCGCCAGGACGTCGGCCTGCGAGAGGCCGGGCGGCAGGGCAGTCGGCTTCAGGGGTCCCGTGCCGAGGGTGCCGAGGGCGAGGGTGAGCGGGAAGTTGCCCTGCACCAGTCCGTCGTGGTTGCCGAAGACCGAGTACCAGGGGGTCGCCAGACCCGCGGGGGTGAAGGGACGACGCGCGGCGTCGAGCAGACCCTCGACGCGCGGGAAGCCGAACCGTGAGCGGTAGGTGTCGTTGCCGGTGCCCTCGGGATGCCAGTAGTGGGTGTCGCGCGTGCCGCGGTCGTGCACGCCCTCCCACCGCGTGCGGCTGCCGGAGTCCGGCGTGACGGTGACACCGTCGAGCACGTCGATGTTCCACCGGACCTCGTTGTACTGGCAGTTGTCGGAGTTGTCACCCGTCTGGATCGCGAAGGCCAGATCCGCTCCGAGGACCGGGCCGGACCGGACGGCGTTGACCGCCCGCACCATGGCGTCGCTGATCTGCGCCGACAGCATCTCCTGCGGTCGGTAGCTGGACGTCAGGAGGCCGCCGAGCGTCGGGTCCCCGGGCTGGTACTGATCCTCCAGACGATCCAGGAACTCCACCCGCAGCGGAGACTGCGCGTCGATGATGTGCACGTCGGTGAGGTGCGTGAAGCCGAGGAGCGGCTCTCGGGTGGAGGTCCGCGCTGCGGCCGCGACGCCACCGAGATCCGACCGGACGACGTGTGCTTCGCCTGGAGCGTCCACGATCGGTGTGTAGCCCAGTGCCCCGGGCGCCCCGCGGACGAGCCGCCGCGCGAGGGTCGTGCGGGCGGCGGAGCCGGGGGCCGCGAGAGCGAGGCGGGGCGCGAGACCGGTGGCCGTCAGACCTCCGACGACCGCACCGGCACGCAGCAGGGTCCTGCGAGACGTCGGCATGTCCCACTCAACGAGCACGAGTGAGCCAGGTCACGCCGCGCGACCCCGCGCCGTGTGGCGTCGGCTGGTCGATAGATTGAGGGTCATGCTCGACGTGAGGCGCGACGGCGCAGTGGCCATCCTGGAGCTCCAGCGCGAGGAGCGGCGCAACGCGCTCGATCTCGAGCTCTGCCGCGCCATCCACGGAGCCGTCGACGAGGTGGTCGCGGACGGCGCACGAAGCATCGTCGTGACCGGCCGAGGCACTGCGTTCTGCTCGGGGGCCGACCTCGGCGGTGTCTACGGCGAGGAGTTCCTGGAGGCCCTCTACGGCATGCTGCACCGCCTGACGAAGGTGCCCGTGCCGATCGTCGCCGCTGTCAACGGTCCTGCGATCGGCGCCGGCACGCAGCTGGCCATGGCGTGCGACCTCCGGGTGGCCGACGAGACGGCGCGCTTCGGCGTGCCGACGGCCCGCAACGGCATGGCGGTCGATGCCTGGACCATCCGCACGCTCGCCGAGCTCGCCGGCGCGGGCCCGGCGCGGCGCCTGATGCTCGCCGCGGATCTGCTCTCCCGCGACGAGGCGCTCGCCTGTGGTCTCGTCGACCGGGCGGGGACCCTGGACGACTCTCTCGCGTGGGCCCACGAGATCGCCGACCTCGCGCCGCTGACACTCGCGCACAACAAGCTGGTCCTGAACGGTTCGCGCGAGGACGACGCGGCCATCGAGGCCAGCTTCCGCGCCGTGTGGGAGAGCGAGGACGTCCGTGAGGCAGCCGCAGCCCGCACCGAGAAGCGCACGCCGATCTTCCGGGGACGCTGATGCCGTCCCTGGGATTCGCCCTGCTCGACCAGCACGTGGTGGCCGGGCGAGCCGACGAGCTGGCGGTGGAAGCACCCGACGCCAACCTCACGTTCGCCCGACTCCTCGAGCACTCGGCCGCCGTCGCCGGTGGCCTCAAGGCTCTCGGTCTCGCTGCCGGCGACGAGGTGTCCGTGGACCTGCCGTCGGGACCGGAGCTGGTCACCGTCGTCTGTGCGTGTCTTCGCCTCGGTGCGCTGCCCGGACGTCAGGGCAGGCTTGGTGTGCTCACCGTCGACGGCGTCGCGACGGTCACGATCGAGGGCGAGGAGCCGGTCGAGCTCGACCTTCTGCGCCGGGCCGGATCCTCCGACCCTGCGGTGGCGCTCGCGCACGACGTGGCGGGCTTCCGCTCCGCGGCCGAGGAGTGGCATCCCGACGTGGTGGGGCCACTGCTGCTCGGCCGCACCGTCACGTTCCGCTGAGGTCGGAGCACTCGGCCCAGGCGCGGCGCCGGGCGTCCGGGTCGTCACCGCGCCAGGGGAGCCAGTGGGTGGTGCGTGGGCGCCGGTCGCACCAGAACAGCCCTGTCCGTCGTCCGGGTCCGTCGGCTGCGGCGAGCCAGACGATCGTGTCCGCGCCCTCCGCCGGGGTGCGCAGCAGCGGTCCGAGCACCTTCGAGAACCCGGGCAGCGAGTCGGTGACCCCGGGAGTGTCGGCCCAGCCGGGGTGCATCGCGTTGACAGCGACGCGTGACGACGTCAGCTCGTCGGCGAGCTCCTCCGCGAGCACGACCTGCAGACGTTTCGTGCGTGCATAGGCGCGGATCCCGCGATACTCGCCCCGGCGGTACTGGAGGTCGTCGGCGATCGTCGCGTCCATGGGAGCGCTGTACATGCCTCCGGAGGAGACCACCACGACGCGGGGATCCTCGGCCGCGTCGAGGAGCGGACGCAGCCGTCGGGTGAGCGCGAGGGGGCCGAGCACGTGGGTGGCGAGGGTCAGCTCATGACCCTGCTCGGACTCCGAACGCTCCTGCGGCATGACGCCCGCACCGTGCACGATGCCGTCCAGCGTGGGGAGCTCGCGCGTAAACCGTTCGGCGTACTCAGGGACGGCGTCGTGGTCGGAGACGTCGCACACGTCCGCCGCGCGGTCCGCTTCCGGGACCTCGCGACGGATGCGCTCGGCTGCGTCGGTCAGTCGCTCGGCCGTCCGACCCACCAGGTGCAC
>JBQGDU010000424.1:0-9443 GCA_052039245.1 Aeromicrobium sp.
TTCAAGACCGGTGTGAAGTTCGACTCGGTCAAGCAGACCGACTCCGGCGTCACCGTCACGCTCGAGAACGGCGACACCATCGACACCGACCTGGTGCTCGTGGCCGTGGGCCGCGGCCCACGCTCGGAGGGCCTCGGGTACGAGGAGGCCGGCATCACCACCGATCGCGGTTGGGTGCCCACGAACGACCGGCTCGCCACCAACGTCAAGGGCGTCTTCGCCGTGGGCGACCTCGTGCCCGGGCTGCAGCTGGCCCACCGTGGCTTCGCGCACGGCATCTTCGTCGCCGAGGAGATCGCGGGGCTCAACCCGATGCCCGTCGTCGACTCCGGCATCCCCCGCGTCACCTACTGCGAGCCCGAGGTCGCCTCCGTCGGCCTCACCGAGCCGCAGGCCAAGGAGAAGTTCGGCGAGGTGGAGACGCTCGAGTACAACCTCGGCGGCAACGGCAAGAGCCAGATCCTCGCCACCGCGGGTGTCGTCAAGCTCGTCCGTGAGAAGGACGGCCCCATCGTCGGCGTCCACATGATCGGCTCCCGGTTCGGCGAGCAGGTCGGCGAGGCCTCCCTCATCGTCAACTGGGAGGCGTTCCCCGAGGACGTCGCCCAGTTCATCCACGCCCACCCGACGCAGAACGAGTCGCTCGGCGAGGCCGCCCTCGCCCTCGCCGGCAAGCCCCTGCACTCCCACGCCTGAGACGAAGGACCGCGCACATGGCAACCGAAGTCACCCTTCCCGAGCTCGGCGAGAGCGTCACCGAGGGCACCGTGACCCAGTGGCTCAAGAGCGTCGGCGACACCGTCGAGGTCGACGAGCCGCTGCTGGAGATCTCCACCGACAAGGTCGACACCGAGATCCCCTCCCCCGTCGCCGGCACCCTCCTGGAGATCAAGGCCGACGAGGACGAGACCGTCGAGGTCGGCGCCGAGCTGGCCATCATCGGGGACGCCGACGCCGCGTCGTCGAGCAGTTCCTCCGACGACTCCTCCGACAGCTCGACCGCGGCCGAGCAGGCCGAGCCCGAGGGCGATCCCGCCGAGGACCCCGAGCAGGCGGAGAAGGTCGAGGAGGCCGCTGAGCAGGAGAAGGCCCAGCCCGAGAAGGCCCAGCCCGAGAAGAGCGAGCCCGAATCGGGCGGATCGGCGTCGCAGGAGTCGAGTGCATCGAGCTCGTCCTCCTCGCAGCCGGCCACCTCCGGGGCCGGAGCCGCGACGCAGAACGGCGGCGACACGTACGTGACGCCGATCGTGCGCAAGCTCGCCAAGCAGCACGGTGTCGACCTGTCGAGCATCAGCGGCAGCGGCGTCGGCGGCCGGATCCGCAAGCAGGACGTCATCGACGCGGCGGAGAAGGCTGCCCCCGCCCAGCAGGACGAGACCCCGGCCACGTCCGGCGCAGCCGACACCCCGGCCGCCCCGGAGCCGTCGGCCCTGCGTGGCAAGACCGAGAAGCTCAGCCGCCTGCGCAAGGTGATCGCCTCGCGCCTGACCGAGTCGTTGCAGATCTCGGCGCAGCTCACGCAGGTGCACGAGGTCGACGTCACCGACATCGCCCGGATGCGCGCCAAGCACAAGAACGCGTTCGCCGAGCGTGAGGGCGTCAAGCTGACGTTCCTGCCGTTCTTCGCCAAGGCCGTCGTGGAGGCGCTCAAGGCGCACCCGACGCTCAACGCGGCGCTCGACCTCGACGAGGGCACGGTCACCTACCCGGCCGGTGAGCACCTGGGCATCGCGGTGGACACCGAGCGTGGTCTGCTCGTCCCCACGATCAAGGACGCCGGGGACCTCTCGATCGCCGGTCTGGCTCGTAAGATCGCCGACGTCGCCGAGCGGACGCGCACCAACAAGATCTCGCCCGACGAGCTCTCCGGTGGCACGTTCTCGCTCACCAACCTGGGCAGCAACGGCGCTCTGTTCGACACGCCGATCATCAACCAGCCGCAGGTGGCGATCCTCGGCGTCGGTGCCGTGGTCAAGCGTCCGGTGGTCATCACCGACGAGCACGGCAGCGACAGCATCGCCGTGCGGAGCATGGCGTACCTGGCGCTCACGTACGACCACCGCCTCATCGACGGCGCGGACGCGGGCCGGTTCCTGACCACGGTCAAGGAGCGCCTGCAGAGCGGCGCCTTCGAGTCCGAGCTGGGGTCCTGAGCCTCTGATGCACGTCGTCGTCGCCGGCGCGTCAGGCTTCTTGGGCACGGCCCTGGTGGCCCACCTCCGCGAGGTGGGCCACCAGGTCACCCGCCTGATCCGCTCCGGCGACCCAGGCCCGGACTCCTCGGTCTGGGACCCCGCACAGGGCCGCATCGACCGCGTCCTGATCGACCGCGCCGACGCCGTCGTCAACCTGTCCGGCGCGACGATCGCCCGCTGGCCACGCACCAAGCGCTACGAGCGCGTGCTGTGGGACTCGCGCATCGACTCCACGACCACGCTCGTCTCGGCCATCACCGCCGCCGAGACGCCGACGACTCTCGTCTCGGCGTCGGCGATGGGCTACTACGGCAACGAACGTGGCCAGGAACCGCTCACCGAGGGGGCCTCGTCCGGTTCCGGGTTCCTGGCCGAGCTCTGCCGCGCGTGGGAGGACGCGACCACCCCGGCGGTCGATGCCGGCCAACGCGTCGCGCTGCTGCGCACGGGACTGCCGCTGCACCGCGACGGCGGCATGCTGAAGCCGCTGCTGCCGCTGTTCAAGGCGGGTGCGGGTGCCCGCCTCGGCAGCGGAGACCAGCTGATGTCCGTCCTGGCGCTGCAGGACTGGGTCCGCGCCGTCAGTCACGTGCTGGAGCACGACGGGCGGGACGGCCCGTTCAACCTCGCTCTGCCCCGGCCGGTCACCAATGCCGAGTTCACCGACGCGCTGGGCGCGGCCGTCTCCCGGCCCACCTTCCTCATCGCCCCCTCACTCGTCCTGCGCACCGCGCTGGGCGCGCTGGCCGACGACCTTCTCGGGTCGGTCGGCATGGTGCCCGACGCGCTGCTGACGTCCGGATTCACCTTCGAGCATCCTGACCTGCCGAGCGTCCTCGACGCTGCCGTGCACTGAGTCGTGCACACGCTGCCGGAGCCCTCCCAGGCACCGAGCGACGTCGGCGAGCTCGTGACGACGTACCTGGACTTCTACCGCGCCGAGGTCGAGCGCAAGGTCCTCGGCCTCGACGACACGTTGCTCCGTTCCGCGGTGCTCGCGTCGGGCTGGAGTCTCGCGGAGCTCGTCGAGCACCTCGTCCACATGGAGCGGCGGTGGTTCGTCTGGGGCTTCCTGGGGGAGCCGGTGACGGATCCGTGGGGTGACCAGGACGACGAGGGGCGCTGGAGCACCACGCGCCCCCTCACCCAGCTGCTGGAGGAGCTGCACTCGAACGGTCGACGCACGACGCAGATCATCGCGGATCACTCCCTCACCACTCGCGCTGCGACAGGCGGGCGGTTCACGGAGGATCCGCCGACGCTGCTGGCGATCTGCCTCCACGTGCTGCAGGAGTACGCACGACACGCCGGTCACGCCGACGTCGTGCGGGAGCTCAGCGACGGCAGCACCGGAGAGGACCCGGCAGCGTCCTGAGACGGTGTCACCTCGGGGCCCGATCACCGTGAGGCGCTGACCCGCCACCCGTCGCCGCTCTGGACCAGCGTCACCGTCCGGCGCTCTGCGGCCGGCCGCGGCAGCTCACGTCGGCGCCCCGACTCATCCACCACCCAGGTGCGACCGAGCCGGTCGACGATGTCGAGGACGAGCGTGCGGTCGTCATCGCGCACGACCCGACACTCGAGCCGCTCGAGCGCCCCGCCTCGCAGTCGCAGACCACGTCGGGCGTAGTCGGCCAGGAGCTCACGGTCCTCCGAGGCCGCGTCCGGTCGGGCGTAGACCGCATCGAGCGCCTCGGGGCGGGACGACGTGAGCGCCAGGACTCGCGCGGAGTCGAGTGCCCCCAGGTGCAGACAGCGCACGTCCTCCTCGCCGACGCCCACCAGGGTGGTCAGGAACGCGGCGACGCCCACCAGCCAGTCGCTCATGGGGGCACTCTCGTCCGACGGGCCGGCGACCACCAGTCGCCGTCCACAGGCGGCGTAGGCTGGGCGCGTGAGCCACCTGGAGATCATCGAGGGTCGCTACGGCAACGCCGCGCTGGACTACGTCGAGGCGTGGGAGCTGCAGCGCTCGCTCCACGCCCAGCGGGTGGCCGGCGAGATCGCGGACACCGCACTCTTCCTGGAGCATCCGCCCGTCTACACGGCGGGCAAGCGGACCGAGCCGCACGAGCGCCCGCTCGACGGCACCCCGGTCGTCGATGTGGACCGTGGCGGAAAGATCACGTTCCACGGCCCCGGCCAGCTCGTCGGCTACCCCATCACCGAGCTGCCCTCGCACGTCCTCGTGGTCGACTACGTGCGACGCGTCGAGGAGGCGATCATCCGCGCCGTCGGCGACCTCGGCCTGACCGCGGGTCGCGTCACCGGACGTTCGGGCGTCTGGCTGCCCGCCTCGGCGGGGCGCCCGGAACGCAAGGTGGCGGCCATCGGCATCCGCGTCTCGCGCGGCGTCACGATGCACGGGTTCTCCCTCAACGCCGACGTCGACCTCTCCTGGTACGACCGGTTCGTCCCGTGCGGCATCGCCGACGCCGGCGTCACGACGCTCAGCGAGGAGCTCGGCCGACGGGTCGGCGTCCAGGAGGCGGCCGACGTCGTGCGACCGCACCTCGTGGACCTGCTGGCGTGGCGCGGGTACGTCCCGTCCCCCGACTTGCAGGACGCCCACGACCCGTCCACCCCTGGCGGACGTGTCGTCGGCGTCCCGACGCTCGGCCTCAGTCGGCCGGCGTCCTGAGCGCGTCGCGGTAGGAGATCTTGTCGCCTGTTCGCAGCAGCGTGCGCTCGTAGACGCGCGCCGCGAGACGGATGATCAGAGCCGTGACCACGACGGTCCCGACGACCGCGATGCCCGTCTGCCACAGCGGCACGGTCTCCGTCGCCATGCGGGCCGGCATGATCATGGCGGAGACGACGGGGGTCATCGAGAGGATCTCCCTGACGAGGTCGTTGCCGAAGAAGTACCCGAAGTACGGGATGAACAGCAGCGTCTGCGCAGGTGCCGTCGTGGACTGCAGGTCCTGTTGACGTGAGGCCAGCGCACCCGCCACGGCCCACAGGCTCGCGAGCGCGGTGAAACCGATCACAAAGAAGACGACGTACCAGGCCAGCGCCGGTCCGAGGCGGGTGTCACCGAAGTCGAGGTCGGAGAAGATCAGACCGATGCCTCCGGCCACGACGAACAGGACCACCTGGCCGACGGCGAGGACCGTGTTGCCCAGGATCTTGCCCCACAGGAGCTGGCGGATCGGCACCGTGGCAGCAAGGATCTCCACGACCCGGCTCTCCTTCTCCTGCGCGACGCTGCCGGCGATCATCATCCCGGAACCGATCGCGACGATGAAGAACAGGATGATGAAGACGAACGACGTCGCGGTGCCCAGCCCGTCGTTCGCGTCGTCGGACAGGAGCCGCTCCTGCACGTCGGCGCCGCGCTGCAGCTCGGTGAGGTCGACGCCCTGCTCCTGGGCGTTCCGCTCCAGGACGGTGCTGCTGGCGGCCGTCTGCAACGGACCGCTCAGCTCCGACGGCACCTCGTCGTCACCGACGATCTCGAACCCGTCGTCGGCGGGGAGGACGGCGGCGTCCACCTCGCCGTCGCGCAGCGCTGTCTCCACCGCGCCGGCGTCGGAGAAGGTCTCGGCCTCCACCGTGAGCCGGTCGTTGGTGGCGGCGGCGACCTCTCCGGCAGCAGTCACGACGGCCGTACCGGCGTCGTCGACGACACCGACCGTGCGGTCCTGGGGACGCTCGCTGAAGAACGACGCCGCCAGGATGCCGACCACGATGATGACGACCGAGATCGCCGTGGTGATGAGGAAGGACTTCTGACGCAGCCGGGTACGGACCTCGTTCTCGGCGACGAGTCGCCACGCCGGGGTGCCCTTGGTGCCCGTGCTGCCGGTGTGCTCGCTCATCGGGTGGCCTCCATGAAGATCTCGGACAGGGCGGGGCGGGCGCGGGCGATCTCGATGACCGGCCCACGCTCCACCGCGAGGCGGGTGAGCTCGGGGGCGTCGATCCCGTCGAGGTCGACGAGGGCGACGGACCCGTCGACGTCCCTCACGTGGACGCCACGGACGTCTCGCAGCCACGCGGCGTCGGTCTCGAACAGCTCGACGCGGTACCGGTCGGCGCCCTTGCCGCGGAGCTCGTCGACGGTGCCGGCGGCCACGACCCTGCCCCCGGAGAGGATCACGAGGTCGTCGCACAGCCGCTCGACGAGGTCGAGCTGGTGGCTGGAGAAGAGCAGCGGCAGCCCCTCCGCCTCGCGGCGGAGCAGGTCGACCATCGAGTCGACGGCGACGGGGTCCAGTCCACTGAAGGGCTCGTCGAGGACGAGCGCGGTGGGACCGTGCACGAGCGAGGCGGCGATCTGGACGCGCTGCTGGTTGCCGAGCGACAGCGCGTCGAGGATCTCATCGGCCCGGTCGGCGAGCGAGAAGTGCTCGAGGAGCTCATCGGTCCGCCGACGTGCTGCGGCACGGGACAGCCCGTGCAGCCGGGCGAAGTACACGAGCTGCTCCGCGATGGGGGCTCGCGGGTAGAGACCGCGCTCCTCCGGCATGTAGCCGAAGCCGCGCCGGTCCTCGGCCGTCGCCGGGGCGCCGTTCCAGAGCACCACCCCCGCCGTCGGCGCGAGGACGCCCAACATAATGCGCATCGTCGTGGTCTTGCCGGCACCGTTGGCCCCGACGAAGCCCGTCGTGCGGCCTGGTCTGACGCTGAAGCTGACGTCGTCGACGACGGTCGTGTCGCCGTAGACGCGGGTGAGATGGCTGACGTCGATCATGGCACCGACGCTAGACGCGATGTGCGGGGTCACGCATCGGCCATGTGGCCGATCCACGCCTCGGCCTCGGGGAGGGAGCCGCGCGGGTCGTCTCGGCCGTCAGGCCCGGTCGTCCATGAGACCTGACTCGTGGGCGACGATGACGGCTTGGACGCGGTCACGGGCATCGAGCTTGGTCAGGATGCTGGAGACGTGCGACTTCACGGTCGCGCTGCTGACGAACAGGGTCCCGGCGATCTCGGCGTTGCTCTGACCGCTCGCCATGGCCACCAGCACGTCGCGCTCGCGCTCGGTGAGCTGCCCGACGCGCGGATCCTCCTGACGAGGTGCTGCCGACGTGGACCGGGCGATGACCCGCTGCGTGACCTCGGGAGCCAGCAGCGAGTGCCCGTCGGCCGTGCGACGGATGGCCTGGACGAGCTCCTCCGGCGGGCAGTTCTTCAGCAGGAACCCACTCGCCCCTGCCTGCAGCGCCGCGAAGAGGTACGTGTCGTCGTCGAACGTCGTCAGGATCAGGACGCGCGTGCCCGGATGCTCCGCGACCACCCGTTCCGTGGCGGCGATGCCGTCCATGTCCGGCATCTGCACGTCCATGAGGACGACGTCAGGGGCCAGGTCGGCCACGCGTCGCACCGCGTCGGCGCCGTTCGTGGCCTCGCCCACCACCTCGATGTCGTCCTCCACGTCGAGGATCATCGAGAACCCGGCGCGGATCAGCTCCTGGTCGTCGACGAGCAGCACCGTCGTGGGATCGCTCATGTCTCCTCCTGCGTCGTGGGGCTCGGGTCCACCGGGATCCTCACGCGGACGCGGAACCCGCCGTTCGGCCGGGGTCCGATCTCGACCTCGCCGTCGTGCATGGCCGCCCGCTCCCGGATGCCGGTCAGCCCGTAGCCGCCCGACTGCTCCGTCGCACCGCCGCCGCGGCCGTCGTCGAGGATCTCCACCTCCGCGCTGCAGGGCCCCTCGTCGACCTTCACGTAGCGGACCGTCACGGTGGCCCGTCGGGCTCCGGCGTGGCGGCGCACGTTGGTGAGGGCCTCCTGGGTCACCCGGTACAGCGAGACACCGACGGTGGGCGGGACGTCGAAGCGGTCCCCGACCTCCTGGTACTCGACTCCGACGCCGTCGGTGGAGCCGACCAGTCCGGCGATATCGCCGAGCCCAGGCTGGGGTCCGCGGTCGGCCCGCTCGTCCCCGGCCTCGCGCAGGAGGCCGACGAGCTGATGCATCTGGGAGACGGCCTGCCGCGACGACGTCTCGATGGTGGTGAGGGCCGCACGCGCGGCGTCCGGCCGGGAGTCGAGCAGCCGGGACGCCCCGGCGGCCTGCACTCCGATGCCGCTGACGTGGTGGGCGACGACGTCGTGCAGATCGCGGGCGATGCGCACCCGCTCGGTCTGGACCGCCCGTCGGCGCTCCGCCTCGTTCTGCTCACGTTCGCGTGCCATCTGATCGGCGATGGTGGCGCGGCGTCGGGCGCTCATCCACGCGGCCTGCCCCCAGGCGATGGCCCCGAAGAAGTAGAAGACGTTGATGGCGAGGCTGTAGATGACGACGGCGACGAGCGGAGAGAGCAGTCCAGTGTCGTTCCCGAGGTTGAGCGCCTCGGGTTCGCGCAACTCGAGCAGCACCCAGACGAACATCGCGACGACAATGACGGCGGTGAGCGACACGAGGGCGCGGGGCCGGCGCGACCAGGCCCAGGCGGCATAGAACGCGGCGAACATCGCCACCTGGATGGTGATGACAGCCCCTAGTTGCTCGAACCGTTCACCGATCGCGTAGAAGACCGCCGAGAGCAGGACCAAGGTCGTCAAGGGGAACCTGCGGCGTCCGGCGAGCAACAGCCCGGCGAGCGCGAACCAGAGGTAGGCCTCCGCGCCGCGCCACCCGACGCTCACGCCCGAGGCACTGCGATAGACCTCCACGGAGACGATGCCGAGCAGCGCAGCGACCAGGGCGATCACGACGTCGACGCGCACCTGTCGGGCAGTCGGCGGGGGCCGGTCCCACGACCTGTCGAACATCCTCACTCGCTCGACCCTAGGGCACGCACGGCCCCGCGCGACCCCTTGGCCGGGGCGTACAGTGGACGGCGTGACGATCGCTCCTGAAGGCCGGAAGATGTTGCGGCTCGAGGTCCGCAACGCGCAGACTCCCATCGAGAAGAAGCCCGAGTGGATCAAGACCCGGGCGAAGATGGGCCCCGAGTACAACGAGCTGATGCAGCTCGTGAAGGGCGAGGGGTTGCACACCGTCTGCCAAGAGGCGGGTTGTCCCAACATCTTCGAGTGCTGGGAGGACCGCGAGGCCACCTTCCTCATCGGGGGCGAGCAGTGCACGCGACGCTGTGACTTCTGCCAGATCGACACCGGCAAGCCCGCGCCGCTGGACCGCGACGAGCCGCGACGCGTGGCCGAGAGCGTGCAGAAGATGGAGCTGCGCTACTCCACCATCACCGGCGTCGCCCGCGACGACCTGCCGGACGGCGGGGCGTGGCTGTACGCCGAGACGGTGCGCAAGATCCACGAGCTGAACCCGAACACCGG
>JBQGDU010000425.1:0-3132 GCA_052039245.1 Aeromicrobium sp.
GGTCGCCCTGGGTCACAATCGACCCCACCGCGCCCGCGAACAGTCCCCAAGACGCCCGCGGGTGTGGCGCCACACATAGACGATGCGATGGAAAGCACGAAACAACACAGACGCGTGGACGATCCCTACAAGCCGAGATCAGGTATGCGCCCCTGCGCTATCCACCACGCACATTCCTGACAAATGCCAGAGCGTCTGTCGGCGGCCTGGTGCCGACGTCTTCTTCGCCCTCGACGGCATGGGCTCAGTAGCGTGAGCATCGAGCCATGAAGCTGGCGAACCAGGTGGCGTGGTATGTCGCGATCGCAACGTTCTGCATCGCGATCGCGGCTCTGTTCGCAGCGACCACTGCGCTGAGCGGGTTGCTGTACCACTCCTATTACAGACGAGAACCCCCGGCGCATAGCCGGGGGTTCTCGTCGTTCTTCGGGCCAGTCGCGTCCGCTCAAGGACGGCACATGCCTCTCAGGGGCCGCAGGATCAGCTCTCGCCGCCGAAATCGTCGACATACTTGATGAACCCGCTGGTGGACACCTTAGCTGTCTCGTCGCGGAGCAGGAGTTCCTTGACCTCGTCGACGCTCTTTCCGTTGCGGGAGGCGACCAGCGTGATTTTGTCTCCGAGAGCATCGATGGCGGCCTGGCCGCCCAGTGCCTCTGGGAGCACCGAGCCGAGGGGGCTGGGGGATGGCTTCATATCGTCTCTTTCGTCATCGGTATCTGCCGGCGGGGTCGTCTCTGTCGCACTCGTGGTCGGCTCGGATGCCGGGGGAGTTGTGTTGGAGCCGGCCACGGACGCGACGGCGATCAGGACTCCTGTCACGATGACGATCGCGATGACCGCGACGACGATCGCGCGTCCTCCGATCGGGCGTTCGGTGATTTCGGCCACGGTATCCTCCCGGTGAAATCTTGGTCGGTTCTTCGGCGGATGGACGGGTCCCTCATCATAGGAACCGTTCCTGGGACTTCGCGGTGTAAATCGGGCCCGACCGACAACGCCCCGTGCACGAGGAAGGGGCGGGGATCAGTTTCCTGATCCCCGCCCCTTTTGATCAGACCGTTCTCACGGCCTCATCGATGTCTCTCAGGACAGGCTCTTGCGGCGAGCGTAGAACGCGATGCCGCCACCCACCAGGAGCATGACAGCAGCCGCAGCCACGAACGGAACGGCGTTGAAGTCGCTACCGGTCGTTGCCAGGTCGTCATCATCGTCGCCGTTGCCGCCGTTCCCGGCGGGCACAGCCACCGTGAAGGAGACAGCGGCGCTGTTGTCCGACGCGATCCCGTCCAGAGCCTGCGAGGCGATGACGGTGTACTCGCCGTTGGCGAGCTCGGTCACGTCAAGTGCCCACGTGCCATCGGCCGCGACGACAGCCTCGCCGTAGACGACCGAGCCGTCAGCAGCGGTGACCGAGACGGTCACGGTGGCGCCAGCGACGCCCGTGCCCGAGATGGTCGGCGTGTTGTCCTCGGTGGTCGAGCCGTCCTCCGGCGACGTGATCACGGGAGCAGCGATGGTCTGCTCAGGTGCCACGACCGTGACGGTGTCCGTCTCGGGGACGGCGATGCCGCCCACAGTCTGAGCAGCGGTGATCTCGGTCGGACCGTACTGGCCGGCGGTGATCGTGCCGGTCCAGTTGCCGTCTTCGTCGGCCGTCACCTCGGCAGCGATGCCGCTGCCATCTGCCGTGGTCACGGTGAGGGAGACGTCCGCGTCGGGCGTCGCCGTGCCGGAGACCTCGATCTCCTCGCCGCCGGTGACCTCGGTGCCGTCGGCCGGCGTCTCGATGACGATCGGCTCGGTGACGAACGGCTCTGCTTCACCGGTCAGGGTGTAGTTGCCGAGGCTGCCGTAAGCCGTGTACCCGTTCGCGTTGGTCGGGGTGGCAGAGCTCGGGTCGCCTGCGCCCACGCCCTGGACGGCCAGGTAGTAGGTGCCGGCCTCGACATCGGCCGAGACCTCAGCGCCCAGACCGGAAGCGACGCTCGCGGACTCACGAGCCGACTCGGGGTCGTTCTCGTCGAGGACGTCACCGGCGGCGTTCGTCAGCGTGAGCTTCGAGTCGAGGTTCGGGCCGATGTCGGCGACCTCGACGGAAGCGGAGACCGTGCCGCCCGCGGTGGTGAAGGCGAACACGTCGACGTCGTCGGAGGTACCGATGACACCGGTGTCCTTGAACGAGCCGCTCGCGTTGTCGAGAGCCGTCGCGGAGCCCGCGTCGTTTCCGTGGTCGTCGGCCGCGAAGTCAGCGCGGTCGGTGTAGTCGAAGACCAGGACGAGCTGCACGTCGGTGCACTCGCCGTTCTCCACGGCGTAGTACACATCACCCGGCTGCGGGTTCTGCGGGTCGCCGGACTCGACGCAGACATTGCCCTCGTACGGCGTCCCGTCAGGCAGCGTCGCACCGAGGAAGAGCGCCGCAGCGGCGCCGCGGTCGGTGATGATGGCCAGGTCGTCCTCTTCGTTGGTCGCTCCGGCGTAGCCGCCGTTGGACCACTGCGAGAGCGGCACGTAGTACGGGGCGCCCATGATGGTGCCCCAGACGCCCTCTTCGGGGACGTAATAGTCGCCCGTGTCGGAGTTCGCGATGCCATCGTGTCCGAGGCCGAAGTTGTGGCCGGACTCGTGCGAGGCGATGTCGGCGATGATCTTCGGATCGCCCTGGGTGCCCTCGGTGAAGACCAGGGCGCCCGAGAGGTACTCGGAGCCGGTGGCGTCGAGCCAGGCGATACCTCCGCTGCCGGCTGCCTCAGGCAGAACCTCGTCGTACGAGTCGGTGATGATGACGTGCGAGCCGTACTCGTTGTCGTCGGCCGACGTCTTGTAGAGCTTGTCGTCGCTCGGACGCGTGGTGGTGACGTTCACGTTGAACGGCGCGTAGTCCTCGGCCACGGCGGCCCAGACGGCCTCCTGGTCGGAGACGGCATTAGCGGGGGCGAAGTCGAGGGTCTCGATGCCGGAATCGGTGTTCCAGTGCTTGCCCTCGAGGACCTCGCCGTCGAAGTCGAGGTACACCGTCACCGGGGCGCCGGGGCGCGATCCCTCAGTCGGGTTCCCGGGAATGGCGGCGCCAGTGGCCTCGGGGGCATCGAGCGTCGACAACTCGTGGTCGTGGTCGTGCGCCGCGTC
>JBQGDU010000426.1:0-2661 GCA_052039245.1 Aeromicrobium sp.
CGCAGGTAGCGCAGCATCTGGGTCTCGCTGCGGTGCTCGGAGAAGACCGGGTGCGTGAGGATCTCGTCGTCGCGCTCCAGCGCCCCGGGCAGGGCCGAGCCGACACTCTCCGGGACGTCCGTGCCGATGCCGAAGGAACGCCAGACGTCCTGCAAGTCGGTCTGCGTCGTCGCCTCGGAGGTGCTGATCCCGACGTGGTCGGCGTCGACGAGCCGCAGGTGCACGCCGGCGGCACGGGCCCGCCGCACGACCGACTCGGCCTCGCCCGGGACGCGCGCGACGACGGTGTCGAAGTAGGCCTCGTGCGTCACCTCGACACCGCCCCGGGTCAGGCCGGTCGCCAGCGTCGCGGCGGCGTGGTGGACGTGCCGCGCGATGCGTCGCAGTCCGTCGGCACCGTGGTAGACGGCGTACATCGACGCGGCGACGGCGAGCAACACCTGGGCGGTGCAGATGTTCGACGTGGCCTTCTCACGGCGGATGTGCTGCTCACGGGTCTGCAGGGCCAACCGGTAGGCCGGTCGACCCGCCTTGTCGACGGAGACTCCGACGAGGCGCCCTGGCAGGTGGCGTTCGAGACCGTCCCTGACGGCCATGAAGCCGGCGTGCGGGCCGCCGTAGAACATCGGTACGCCGAACCGCTGGCTGGATCCGACCACGACGTCTGCGCCGAGGGAACCGGGCGAGCGCAGCAGGACCAGGCCCAGCAGGTCGGCCACGACCACCGCGAGCCCTCCGGAGGCGTGCACGGCCTCGATCGCACGTGTCGGATCCGTGACGGCGCCGTCGGCGGACGGGTAGGCGATGATCGCCCCCGCGACGTCGGCCGGGACGTCGTCGACGCCGAGGTCGATCTCGAGGAGGTCGATGTCCAGAGCCTCGGCCCGTGTGCGCACCACCGCGGTCGTCTGGGGCAGGAGCCGGGAGTCGAGCACGATGGGCCGAAGATCCTTGCCGCGCGCCGCCCGGCGGACAAGCGTCATCGCCTCGGCGGCTGCGGTGCCCTCGTCGAGGAGCGAGGAGTTGGCCGTGGTTAGGCCCGTCAGGTCGGCCACCATCGTCTGGAAGTTGAGCAGCGCCTCCAGTCGACCCTGGGAGATCTCGGGCTGGTAGGGCGTGTAGGCCGTGTACCAGGCCGGGTCCTCCAGGACGTTGCGCCGGATGACGGCCGGGGTGAGCGTCGGGTGGTAGCCGAGACCGATCATCGAGCGTCCCGGGTTGTTGCGGTCGGCGAGCGCCCGCAGGCGGGCGAGTGCCTCGGTCTCCGACGCGGCCTCGGGCAGGGCGAGCGGCTCGGAGTCGCGGATCCCTGCGGGGACGGCCGCCCGCATGAGCGAGTCGAGCGACTCGTGGCCGACGCGTCGTAGCATCGCGTCGACGTCAGAGGGCCGTGGCCCGACGTGCCGGTCGACGAAGACGTCGGTGGGTGCGGGCGGGTCGAGCAGGGTCATCGGGACTCCAGGGGATGGACGTCTGGGTTCCCTCCCCTCCTGTCACCGCAAGGGTTCCAGGGTGCCTCGTCCGCGTGGTCCTTGGTGCCTGAGAGGTTCCGGGGAGGAATTGCCCCTTCGGCGCCGCCTGGGCGATCTCTCCCACGCGCTTTCGCAGCAACCCCCAACCTACCAAGTGGACCGCGTGAGCGTCATCCGATGTGCGCAGAGCCGGGTCCCGGGTCCGGTCGCTGACGACCGTTCGCCACCAGGAAGGCGACACCGGCGAGCGCCGCGGGGAACCAGCCGGTCGCGAGGCCCCAGTAGCCGCCGTTGGCCACGTGGCTCCACCACGGCTGGCCGGCGCCGGAGGGGACCTTGTACACCAGCGACTGGAGCAGCGTGGAGCTCACCAGCCCGACGCAAGCGCCGGAGAAGACGCAGGCGAACCAGGATCCGAGCACCACCGTGAGCGCGCCTCGCCGGGGGTCGGCGCCGAACGCGCTGACGGCCGACAGGACGGCGGCGACGACCGGGGTGAGCACCAGTCCCAGGGCGAAGATGAGCAGCAGCGTGAAGGAGAACTGCGGACCGAACGGCCAGGGCGTGATGGTCGGCACGAACCCGGAGATCCGAAGGTCGACGTTCTGCAGGGTGAGGACGTGGCGGAGCAGCCCCGTGGCGACGACGACGATCGCGACACCGATCGCAGTGGCCAGCGCGGCGCCGACCAGCGGACCACGCGGAGCGGGACGTGACGGGTTCGGGTTCGACACCGGGCCCCGCGCGCTCAGCCGGAGAGTCGAGCGCGACGCCGGGCGGCGAGCTCGTCGTCGGCGACCGGCTCGTCGAGCGTGCGCTCGCTGGGCAACTCGTGCAGCGTGCCCTCGATCTCCTTCCAGACACCGCCGATCGCGATGCCGAAGACGCCCTGGCCGCCCTGGAGCAGATCGACGACCTCGGTGGCCGAACGGCACTCGTAGACGCTGGCACCGTCGCTCATGAGCGTGACCTCGGTGAGGTCGTCGGTGCCGCGTTCGCGCAGGTGGTCCACGGCCGTACGGATCTGCTGGAGCGAGACACCGGCGTCCAGGAGTCGCTTGATGATCTTGAGCAGCAGGATGTCCTTGAAGGAGTACAGACGCTGCGTGCCGGAGCCGGTGGCCGAACGCACGGTCGGTTCGACGAGCTTGGTGCGGGCCCAGTAGTCGAGCTGGCGATAGGTGATGCC
>JBQGDU010000427.1:0-4167 GCA_052039245.1 Aeromicrobium sp.
GTCGTGCGTGCCCTGACGGGCGGCAGCGAGCTGCGCGGTGACGACCTGGTGGATGAGCGGGACGTTCGTCTGCGCACCGAACAGGTCGACGGGCAGGTCCGCATCGATGGTGTTGACCATGGATCAGGCTCCCTTGGCTGCGCTGCGGACGACCACGAGGCCGCCCTTCGGACCGGGGACCGCGCCCTTGACGAGGACGACGCCCTTGTCGACGTCGACCGCGTGGACGGTGAGGTTCTGGGTGGTGACGGTGTCGGCGCCCATGTGGCCGGCCATGCGCAGGCCCTTGAAGACGCGGCCCGGGGTGGCGCAGCCACCGATCGAGCCCGGCTTGCGGTGGTTGCGGTGCGCACCGTGGGAGGCGCCGACACCGGCGAAGCCGTGACGCTTCATGACGCCGGCGAAGCCCTTGCCCTTGCTCGTGGCGGTGACGTCGACCTCGTCGCCGGCGGCGAAGACCTCCGGGGAGATCTCCTGGCCCAGCTCGTAGTCGGCGACGGCCTCGGTGCGGATCTCGACGACGTGCCGGCGCGGCGTGACGCCCGCCTTGGCGAAGTGCCCGGCCTCGGGCTTGTTCACCTTGCGGCCGTCGATCTCGCCGAAGCCGATCTGCACGGCGGAGTAGCCGTCGGTCTCACGGGTGCGGATCTGGGTGACGACGTTGGTGCCGACGGCCAGGACCGTCACGGGGACGACGACTCCGTTGTCGTCCCACACCTGCGTCATGCCCAGCTTGCGGCCCAGCAGGCCGCGCGCGTTGGCGGTGGAAGTGGTGCTCATAGGTCTGTCGTTCCCCTCAGAGCTTGATCTCGATGTCGACGCCGGCCGGGAGGTCGAGACGCATGAGCGAGTCGACGGTCTTGGGCGTCGGGTCGATGATGTCGATGAGCCGCTTGTGGGTGCGCATCTCGAAGTGCTCGCGGCTGTCCTTGTACTTGTGCGGCGAACGGATCACGCAGAACACGTTCTTCTCCGTCGGCAGCGGCACGGGGCCTGCCACGGACGCACCGGTGCGCGTGACCGTGTCCACGATCTTGCGCGCGGAGGTGTCGATCACCTCGTGGTCGTAGGCCTTGAGCCGGATACGGATCTTCTGTCCCGCCATGCTCTGCTCGTCCTTCTGGTTGGTCTGCTGGGTCGCCCCCCGGGTCCCGGGAAGAAGTCACTCCTCCCACCGGCCCCCGAGGTCGGGCGTGTCGCCTCTGCGCACAGGGCGCGACGTCACACACTTCTCTAGTTGGGTGGTTGGGCCTGCACACTGGGTCGTGGACCCTGGGCGCTGGCCGGGCTCGATCTCAGGTTCGGCGTCGGCCGCGTGGATCCCCGGCGTGAGAGTCCCGGGCACGGCGACGCCCCAGCGATCCAGCCGGAGCAACCGCACTAGTCTGACAGACCCCCGCGCCGAAACACAAATCGGCTCCGCCCGCCGTTGCCCGAGGGGTCAGGAGGTGGCGGTCGCGGCCGTCTGGCCCGGATGGGCGGCCGCGCGAGTGGTGGCCATGACCGTGCCCTGTCCGACGGCGCAGAGTCGTTCCCCCGACGATGAGACGCCCACCAGCTCTGCGCGCGCCACCGCGACGCCTGACCTCGCCTGAGCGACCTCCGCCGTCGCCCGCAACAGTCCGCGACGCGCCGGACGCAGGTAGCTGACCGTGATGCCGGCCGTCACGACGGCGGGGCCGAGGACGCTACCGGCCGCGAAGGTCACGGCGTTGTCGATGAGGTAGGCCAGGACACCTCCGTGCACGAGGCCGTGCTGCTGCAGGTGATGCTCCTGTAAATCGAGCTCCAGCACCGCGACACCATCTCCGAACCGAGCGATCCTCGCCCCGACCACGCGGTTGAAGGGCTGGTCGGCGAGCACACGCCGGGCGTCCGACTCGCTGAGGTCGGCGGTCATCGGGGCTGGCCCTGCAGGACCCCCACCACCGTCCGCGCGAGCTCCTCGCCCTTGCCGGCGAGGTGGGCGTCGAAGAAGGCGAGGTGGTCCGCGTGCTCGTGGAAGTGGTGCGGCGTGAGCACCCCGTTCAGGACGGGGACGTCGCACTCGAGCTGCACGCGCATCAGGGCGTCGACGACGGTCGCCGCGACGAAGTCGTGACGGTAGATCCCGCCGTCCACGACCAGCCCGCATGCGGCGACCGCGGCGCATCCGCCGTCGCGCGCGAGACGGCGCACCTGGAACGGGATCTCGAAGCTGCCCGGGACACGCAGGACCTCGACGTCGTGACCGGCCGCCCGTACCGGCGGGACGAAGGCTTGCACCATGCGCTCCACCAGGTCGGCGTGCCACTGCGCTGCGACGACTGCGACATGACTCATGAGGTCAGTATTAGAGAGATCCCTCTATTTGTCCAGACATGCACCTAGAGTGCTCGTCATGGGTCGTTCCGCCGTGCACACGTCCGACAGCCTGCTCGACCACGCGATCGGCCTGGTCGCGGACGGCGGGCCAGCCGCGGTGTCGATGTCGGCCGTGGCACGGGCCGCAGGCGCCCCCAGCGGCTCGGTGTACCACCGCTTCGCCGACCGCCCGACGCTGCTCGCCGCGCTGTGGCTGCGCACTACCGAGCGGTTCGAGGACGCGTTCCTGGCCACGCTCGGCGCACCACCCTCACCGACGTCGGCCGTGGCCGCCGCCGCATGGACCGTCGAGTGGTGCCGAGAGCGTCCCGGTGAGGCCGCCGTGTTGCACGCCGGCTTCCGCGCCCTCGCCCCGGACGGCTGGTCGGACGAGCTCGCGGCGCGGATCGAGGAGCGCGAGGCGCGACGACGTCGCGCCATCGTCAGCTCTGTCCGCGCGGTCGCCGAGGCCTCCAGCCGACCCGCGGATGAGGTGTCGTTCGCGATGTTCGAGCTGCCGCTCGCGGTGCTGCACTCCTACCTGGGCGCCAGGACGCCGGTGCCGCCGGAAGCGGTCGACCGCGTCCGCCGCATCGCCGCACGCCTTCTCCTCAGCTGACGCCACCCGTCAGTGGTGGACCTGCGTCTCGCTGTCCGCATGGCCGGCAGGCTCGATCTGGAACGTCGAGTGCTCGACGTCGAAGTGCGCGGCGAGGCAGCCACGGAGCTCATCGAGCACGGCGTGGGCCTGGCCCATCTCGGCCACCGTGTCATCGACCACGACGTGCGCGCTCATCACCGGCATGCCGGACGTGATGGTCCAGACGTGCAGGTCGTGCACGTCGACGACGCCGTCCGCGGAGAGGATGTGCTCGCGCAGCTCGACGAGGTCGACGTCGTCCGGGGAGCCCTCGAGCAGGACGTGCACGACGTCACGCAGGAGCGAGACCGCACGCGGCGCGATGAGCGCGGCGATCAGCAGCGAGGCCACCGGATCGGCCGCGTGCCACCCGGTGAGCAGGATGACGATCGCGGACGCGATGACCGCCACCGACCCGAGCGCGTCACCCATCACCACCAGGTAGGCGCCGCGGACGTTCAGGCTCTCCTGCGCACCGGCACGCAGGACCACGAGGCCGACGACGTTGACGGCGAGGCCGATCGAGCCCGCCACGAGCACCGGCAGACCGGCGATCTCGGGCGCGTCACCGAGCCGGCCGATGGCCTGCCACACGATCCACGCGCACAGTCCCAGCAGGATCAGGCCATTGAGCCCGGCAGCGAGCACCTCGGTGCGGTGGTACCCGAAGGTGCGACGCGAGCCAGGCCCTCCCCCTCGCTGGGCCACGGTGATGGCCGCGATCGCCAGCACCAGGCCGAAGGAGTCGCTGAGCATGTGGGCGGCGTCGGCCAGCAGTGCCAGGCTGCCGGTGATGACCGCGACGACGGCCTGCACGACCAGCACCGTCACCGACAGGCCGAGAACCAGCAGCAGTCGGCGGCGGTGCCGCACACCGGTCCCGGCAGGCGCGTGACTGTGGCCGTGTCCCATTCCACGAGGCTACGCAGATGTTGCGCCACCCGCGAGTGACTGTCCGTCAAGAGGACGCCACCGAGAACCATTACCGGCGGCGCACGACGAAGGATCAGACGTGGCGCCGCACGTTCGGGCTCGACGCAGCAACGTCGCCCAGCAGGGACCACCGGTCGACGAACGATGATGCCTTGCGCCCTTCCGTCAGGCGGGATGCATCATCGTCCGTCGACTCCGGCTCGATGCCTCATCGTCCGTTCGAACCGGGCCCGGACACGACGACGCCCCCG
>JBQGDU010000428.1:0-5793 GCA_052039245.1 Aeromicrobium sp.
GCCTTCTCCAGCACGAGGTACCGCTCGATGGAGCGCAGCTCCTCCGCGAGCGTCGTGAAGTCACCGTGCTGGCGGAAGGAGTACCGCGTGAAGTCCGCGAACTCCAGCAGCAGCTCGCGGGCCCGTTCGGGGTCGGTGCGGACGAACGACGCGATGGCGCCGAGCGAGTTGTAGATGAAGTGGGGGGAGATCTGCGCCCGCAGCGCCCGCAGCTCGGCCTCCATGAGCGCCGTGCGCGACTTGTCCAGCTCCGCCAGCTCGAGCTGCGTGGACATCCACGCCGCCACCTCCGTCGTCGCCCGGACCGTGCCGGCGAGAGCCTCCGCGTCCACCACGACCAGCGTGCCGACGACGCGATCCTCCACGGCGAGCGGAGCGACGATGGTCTGGCCGGCCACCTGTGTCGTCCCGCTCTCGAGGGCGTCGGCCACCGGCCGGACCACCTCGTCGATCCGTCCTGGGCCGTCCCACACGAGCGGGTCGGCGCCGGCCGTGATCGCCACCGTCGCGGTGCCCAGCAGGGCGCGGACGTGCGGGACGCAGCTGGTGGCGCTGTCGTGCGACAGACCGCCGCGCAGAGCCGGCGCGGCGAGCGCGGCGGTGTGCAGGGTCTCATAGGTCGCCCGGTCCTCCGCCGAGCCGAGCGAGCGCCGTGTGGGGAGCAGGCGTCGAGCCACTGCCGCACAGACCGCCACGATGACGACGGCCACGACGACCGCGACGACGGTCTGGTTCACAAGACGCCGAACCGCACGGCGACGGCCGACCGAGGACGGAGCACTCCTCGAGACCTCATGCGGAGATGGTAGAGGCCTCGGTGCCCCACGGCGACGCTGGAGCGCGGCGACGTGCCGGTTCCGGCTCCGGGCGCCCTTCGCGGTGAGACGGTGAGACGGTGAGCCAGGGAGGGGCGGGGGCGGGGAGCGAGGTCCGTCACCGACCTCGCATCGCGTACCGCGCCTCCGTCTCGGCCTTCTGCGGACGCCACCACGCCTCGTGCTCCCGGTACCACTCGACGGTCTCGGCGAGGCCGGCCTCGAAGTCCTGACGGGCGGGTCGCCAGCCGGTCTCCTCGCGCAGCCGGGTGGGATCGATCGCGTAGCGCAGGTCGTGGCCGGAGCGGTCGGCGACGTGCTCGACGTCGTCCGGGTCGCGACCCATCAGGCGAAGGAGCGACCGGACGACCTGCAGGTTGCTGCGTTCTGTCTCGGCGCCGACCAGGTACGTCTGGCCGATGCGTCCGCGTTCGAGGATCGCGAGGACCGCCGCGCTGTGATCGTCGACATGGATCCAGTCGCGGACGTTCTCGCCCGTGCCGTACAGACGAGGACGCCCGCCGTCGAGGATCTCCGTGACCTGACGAGGGATGAACTTCTCGACGTGTTGACGTGGTCCGTAGTTGTTCGAGCAGGTGCTGAGGGTGGCGCGGACTCCGAACGAGCGCACCCAGGCGTGGACGAGGAGGTCGGCCCCGGCCTTCGTGGCGGAGTAGGGACTCGAGGGGTTGTAGGCGGTGTGCTCCGTGAAGCGCGTGGGGTCGTCGAGCGCGAGGTCGCCGTACACCTCGTCCGTGGAGATGTGGTGCAGACGGCGATCGTGTCGACGCACGGCCTCCAGGAGCGTGTAGGTGCCGACGAGGTTCGTGGTGATGAACGGCTCGGGCCCGTCCAGGGAGTTGTCGTTGTGCGACTCGGCGGCGAAGTGCACGACGGTGTCGTGGGTCGCCACGAGGTGGTCGACGACGTCGACGTCGTTCACGTCGGCCACGACGAGCTCCACGCGGTCGTCGGGGATCCCTGCCAGGGAGTCGCGTCGGCCGGCGTAGGTGAGCTTGTCCAGCACGGTGATCGGCAGGTCCGTGTGCTCCACGAGGTGGTGCACGAACGCTGAACCGATGAATCCGGCACCGCCCGTGACGACGATGGACTCCATGGGCACAGACGGTAGCCGGCGCGGGGTGCCGGAGGCGGTTCGGGCTCTGCGCTGCCTGGTGTGGGAGGACACCGTCGAGACCGGTGTCCTCCGACGGCTCACCGGAAGTCGAGCAGCAGCGTGTCGGGAGGAGGGGGCGCTTGCTCGACGCCCTGCTTGTCGACTCGCGCTCGCAGGCAACGGGTGACCTGACGCAGGCGCAGATGGCCCGTGTGACCTGCGTTGGTCGTGAAGAGCTCGTGCACGCGTGCCATGGTGGCGTCGTCCAGGTCCGGCTGCCCCGTGGCGCGGGCGTACTGCTGGAGGCCGGCCCGGGTGAGCTTCTCCCACGTGGCGACCTCCTCGGTCTCCGCCTCGTGGAAGAGCCCGGACGCGGCGAGCGTGTCCGGCTGCGGCGCCTGCTGGGGGCGGCTCCCGACGATGTCGCGGAGCCTTCGCATCCACGGGATCGACTCGTCGTCCGTGCGCGAGATGGTCGAGACCAGGCCGTCAGGACGCAGCACCCGAGCGATCTCGGCCAGCTGGCCGACGCTCACGTCCAGCCGCGGTGCGACGACAGCGTCGAAGCTGTCCCCCACGAAGGGGAGACCGGCGGAGCCGGTGCGGACGTAGTGGACGTCGCGGTTGCGCACCGTGACCACGTCGGGTCCGGCGACGGTGACGTCGTGACCCTGGTCGCTGAGTCGGTACGCGAGCTCACCGTCGCCGAGGTGCAGGACACAGGCCAGACGTCCGCCGACGAGCCACTTCGCGGCGCGCGCGACGGGGCTGTCGGCCCCGCCGGCCACCGCGGGGGCGTCCTGGTCGAAGAACTGGCTCACCCTAGGCAGGCTACCGGTCGCCACAGGCGCGATCGGTACGCTGCCAGCGTGTCTGTACCTTCTTGCCGCCCAGGGCCCGGCACCCCTGCCGGGGGCCTGGTCGGTGTTGTCGGTGCGTCGGCTGGCCGGTGGTGCCCCCAGCCCGTCGCCTCCGACGGTGGTCTCCGTGGCTGACCCCTTCATCGCGGCGGCGTCGATGGAGGGCGTGCCCTCCGCCTACGCGGCCACGCGCGACGGCATCGACTCCCTGCTGCGGGACCGTGGCCTGCGCCGCACGACACCCGAGGACACCGCGAGGTCGCTGCTGCTCGGTGCAGCCGCGACGGCCCGTCTCGAGGGCAGCGACGTGGACGCCGACGCGCTGGCGGTCGGCCAGGGGGACCCGACGGCCCGTTCTGCCGTCCGTCTCTCCACCGAGCTCCTCGGGCTCGTGCCGACCTGGAACCGGGCGCCCGTGCAGGCGCTCGCACGCATGCACGCCCTCGCCGCCGCCGGCAGTGTCCCCGACGACGACCTCGGTCGCCCGGCCCACCCCGAGGGAGTCGCTCGACTCACGACCCTCGCCGGCCTGCTGTCGCTCCCCACCGAGGCTCCCGCCCTCGTCGTCGCCGCCCTCGTGCACGCCGAGATCGTCGCCGCCGGAGCGTTCGTCTCCCACAACGGCGTCGTCGCACGCGCCGCGGAGCGGCTCGTGACCGTCGCCCGCGGCGTGGACCCGGCATCGGTGACGGTGCCCGAGGCGGGCCACGCAGCGGTCCCCGACGGCTACCGCTCGGCCCTCGCCGCCTACCAGCGTGGCGACGCCAGCGGCGTGAACCAGTGGCTCAACTACGGCGCCCAAGCATTCGCCAGAGGTGCCGAAGCGTCCCCTCTGGCCACCGGCTGACTCGTCGAGTCAGCGCAGCCGGAGGCTCTCGACCCGTCGCGGCACCGGCGAACCCAGGGGACGTCGCTCGGGTGCAGGCTGCTCCTCGACCGGCAGAGCAGGTGGTTCGGGAACCACCGTGCCGTGCGAACGGGCCAGGATGCTCGTGAACTGTCCGGCGATGAGCTCCAGGTCGAACTTCTCCTCCGCCACTGACCGCGCCCGCGAACCGATCACCTCGACCGACTCCGGGGCCGCGTGGAGCTTCTCCAACCACTCGATCGCACCCTCCGCGCCGTCGCACGTCGGTGGGCCGACATGGCCACCCGTCGCGAGGACGTCGAGCGCCGCCGGGTTGTCCTCCGGCATGAGACCCAGGATCGGGCGACCGGCCGCCATGTACGACAGCACCTTGCTCGGGATGGAGAACGCCGTGGCGTCAGGCTCCAGCAGCGCCACGAGCACATCAGCCGAACCGAGCACGTCGGGCAGGTCGCCGGCGGGCTGGAACGGCAGGACACGCAGGTCGAGATCCGGGTTCGCGGCGGCCGCCTCGCGCAGGTCGTCGGCGCCCTCACCTTCCGAGACCACCGTCAGCGACGCCGGCACACCACGATCCCGGGTGGCCTGCAGGATGTCGACGAGCAGCATCGGGTTGTGCTTGCGGCCGAGCGTGCCGGCGTACAGCAGGCGCAGCGCGTCCTTGGCGGGGAACAGGTCCGTGGAGCGCGGATTCTCCCGCTCGACCGGGAACACCTTGTCCAGCGGAGCCCAGTTGGGGATGACCGAGACGTCCTCCTCCGGCACCGACCACCGACGGTACGTGTCGGTGAAGCCGTCACCGATCGCGACGACATGGGCCGCGCCGCGTGCGCAGTACGCCTCCATCGCGTCGAGCACCTTGGCGCCGATCGCGGCGAGCGGCCGTGGGAACCGGCGCCGCAGCTCGTCCGCGAGGCCGACGCTGTAGACGTCCTGGTGCCACATGACCCACGGCTGCTTCGCTCGTCGTGCCCACCGGGCGAACCGGAACAGCGAGACCAGTGGGACGTTGGAGGCGATGACCACGTCGTCGTCGCGCGTGCGCTGACGCTCGATCCACGCCTTGCCGTACGCCCGCTCGAACCGCAGCCGGGTCCACGGCGAGTACTTCGCGAACGGCAGATCGAGCTTCAGGCCGAAGAAGGACAGACCCGGCGCGTCGTCCTCGAGCGCCTCGAGGTGCCCCTTGCCGCTGACGTACTGCTCGGCGTGCAGGTGCTCGACGGTGTGGCCCTTCGCGGCCAGCGCGCGGGACAGCTCAGCCTGGAACGGGTGACCGGAGAAGTCGTGGACGAGGATGCGCACGGTCAGGCCGTCAGCTGGTCGTGGATCCAGGAATAGGTCTTCTCCAGGCCCTCACGCAGCGAGATCGAGGGCTCCCAGCCGTAGATGCTGTGGAAGAGCGTGTTGTCGCTGTTGCGACCCCGCACGCCCTGCGGTGCGTCGAGCTTGTAGTTGCGCTGCAAGGTGATGCCGGCGATGTCCTCGAGGATGTCGACCATCTGGTTGATCGTCACCAGCTCGGCCGAACCCAGGTTGACCGGCTCGACGTTCTCGCCGGCCAGGATCTCCTTCGTGCCCCGCACGCAGTCGTCGATGTACATGAAGCTGCGGCTCTGCTCGCCGTCGCCCCAGATCTCGATCGAGTGGTCGCCACTGAGCTTGGCCTGCGCCACCTTGCGCGACAGCGCCGCCGGGGCCTTCTCCCTGCCGCCGTCGTACGTACCCTCCGGGCCGTACACGTTGTGGTAGCGAGCCACCCGCGTCTCCAGGCCGAAGTCCTCACGGAAGTGCCGCGCCATCCGCTCGCTGAAGAGCTTCTCCCAGCCATAGCCGTCCTCCGGATCGGCCGGGTAGGCGTCGGCTTCCTTCAGTGCGGTGACGTTCGGGTCGGTCTGCTTGTCGCCGGCGTACACGCATGCCGAGCTGCTGTAGAAGAAGCGCTGCGTGCCCGCGTCGCGAGCAGCCACCAGCATGTTGGTGCTCGTCAGCACCGAGAGCATGCACTCGGCCTTGTTGTTCTCGATGAAGCCCATGCCGCCCATGTCGGCCGCGAGGTTGTAGATCGTCTCGGTGCCCACCGACATCTTCTGGGCATCTGCCATGTCGGAGCAGTCCGCGACGAGGTTCTCG
>JBQGDU010000429.1:0-2391 GCA_052039245.1 Aeromicrobium sp.
AGGAAGACCCAGTGCCAGGAGGCCTGGTCGATCAGGACGCCACCGAGGATCGGGCCCATGATCGGGCCGAGCAGCATCGGGATGCCGAGGATGGCCATGAGCCGGCCCATCCGGTGCGGGCCCGCGGCGCGGGTCATGATCGTCATGCCGAGCGGCATGAGCATGCCGCCGCCGAGACCCTGCAGCACGCGGAAGGCGATGAGGGACTCGATGTTCCACGCCGCGGCACACAGGACGGATCCGAGGGTGAACAGCGCGATGGCGCTCATGTACAGGCGCTTGGTGCCGAACCGGTCCGCCGCCCAGCCGGTGAGCGGGATGACGGCGGCCAGGGCGAGCATGTAGGCGGTGGCGGTCCAGGCGACGGTCGAGTACGCCAGCGGCTCGCCGGTGCTGGAGAGCTCGGTCTGGAACGTCGGCAGGGCGACGTTCACGACGGTCACGTCGAGGATCGACATGATCGCGCCGAGCACGACGACGCCGGCGACCTTCAGGATGTCCGGGGTGATGCGGTCGTCGTCGGGGACGGGTGCGGCCGGGTCGGTGACCGCGGGTGGAGTGTCAGTCATGAGGTGCTTCCTGGTGCTCTCGCAGGGCATCGCCCTCGAGGATCGTGCCGAGGACTCGGTCGAGGTCCGCGGCGGTCGTGGGGTCGAGCAGGTCGGCGGTGGCTCGCAGAGCCCGTCGCTTGTGCTCGAGGTGCTCGTCGGCGATCTCGACGCCACGCTCCGTGACCGCCACGAGCTTCACCCGACGGTCGTCGGGGTTCTCGCGGCGTTCGAGGGTGCCGAGCTTCACCAGGCTGTCCACCGTCCGCCCCGTGGCGGCGAGCGACAGCCCGATGGAGGTGGCGATCTCGTTGATGGCCAGTGGCCGGTCCGCACCGGCCACGGCGAACAGGGTCCTCGCCTGGGTCAGGGAGAGGTCGAGCTCCACCAGCTGGTGCAGGCCCTCGGCGTGCACCCGGCTGAGCACCAGCTGGAGGAAGGCCTCCAGCCGCGCGTGCAGACAGGTGCGCTCGGCCATGGGAAAATGCTAACCATCACGCAACTGTTGCGTCGAGGAACTGTTTCCGACGTCACAGCGCACACCTCGTGACGCGGCTGTCGAGGTCGCGTGGTCATCGTCCTCGCGGACGCGCACTAGACTGCACGGGGCCGCGCCGGATCACCGCGCGTGCCGAACCCGCCGTCTCTGTCTTGAGGATCTCTGCATGCCCATCCGTTCTGATCTGCGCAACGTCGCGATCGTCGCCCACGTCGATCACGGCAAGACCACGCTGGTCGACGCCATGCTGCAGCAGCAGGGTGCCTACGCCGAGCACCAGGAGGTCACCGAACGAGTCATGGACTCCGGCGACCTCGAGCGCGAGAAGGGCATCACGATCCTCGCCAAGAACACCGCGGTCCGGTACGCGGGCCCCGGCGCCCCGGACGGTGGGGTCACGATCAACATCATCGACACCCCCGGCCACGCCGACTTCGGTGGTGAGGTCGAGCGCGGGCTGTCGATGGTCGATGCCGTCGTGCTGCTGGTCGACGCCTCCGAGGGACCGCTCCCCCAGACCCGGTTCGTGCTGCGCAAGGCGCTGACCGCGAAGATGCCGGTCATCCTCGTGGTCAACAAGGTCGACCGGCCCGACGCCCGCATCAGCGAGGTCGTCGACGAGACGATGGATCTCTTCCTGGACCTCCTGCCCGACGACGCCGGTGACGACGCCCTCGACTTCCCGGTCGTGTACGCCTCGGCCAAGGCCGGGCGGGCGTCGCTGGAGCAGCCCACCGACGGTGGCCTGCCCGAGAACGAGGACCTCGAGCCGCTGTTCCGGACCATCCTGGACAACGTTCCCGCCCCGGAGTTCACCGAGGACGCACCCCTGCAGGCGCACGTCACCAACCTCGACGCCTCGCCGTTCCTGGGCCGGCTCGCCCTCGTCCGGGTCAAGGAAGGCTGGCTGAAGAAGGGCCAGCAGGTGGCCTGGATGAAGCGCGACGGCACGACGCAGCGCGTGAAGATCACCGAGCTGCTGGTCACCGAGGCGCTAGAGCGCAAGCCCGGCGAGAAGGCTGGCCCCGGTGACATCGTGGCCATCGCCGGCATCCCGGACATCAACATCGGTGAGACCCTGGCCGACCCGGAGAACCCGGTGGCCCTGCCGCTCATCCACGTGGACGAGCCGGCCATCTCCATGACCATCGGCACCAACACCTCCCCCCTCGCCGGCCGCGAGAAGGGCACGAAGGTGACGGCCCGCCTGGTCAAGGACCGGCTCGACGCCGAGCTCATCGGCAACGTCTCGATCCGCGTGCTCCCCACCGAGCGACCGGACGCGTGGGAGGTCCAGGGACGCGGCGAGCTGGCGCTGGCCATCCTGGTGGAGCAGATGCGACG
>JBQGDU010000430.1:0-2607 GCA_052039245.1 Aeromicrobium sp.
TACGTGGAGAGGCACAGTGGATCGCGGCGGGGGCCGCAGCACGATCGTCTGCTGCACCACTGGGGGAAGCCCACGAGGAGGAGCCATGGTCAGCCTGCGACGCAACCGTCCCGAGGAGCCCGCGGAGGGTCGACGCCCGTACGACGGGCACGACCCGCAGGGCACCCGGCACGACGGTGGTGCTCACCGGCAGTGGTCCGAGTCGTTCCCCGTCGCCGGAGGCGACGATGCCGGGCGAGTCGAGCGTGACCTCGCGCACCTGGTGCCGCTCGAACTCCGGCAGCGCGACGTGGGTGCCGCGGTACAGCCTCGGGAGGACCCGGACGAGCTTCGCCTTGCTCACCGGGTTGATGATGCACACGTCCAGGAGACCGTCGTCGAGCGAGGCACCCTCGGCGATGCGCAGTCCGCCCCCGAACGAGGGCCCGTTGCCGACGGCGACGAGCATGGCCTCGCGCTCGATCCGGACGCCGTCGAGGTGGAGCGTGAACGGCAGCGGCTGGAAGTCGCGCAGCTCGGCCAAGATGGCCAGGTTGTAGCGCTGGTTCCCCTTCGGCCAGCGCATCGTGTTGGCTCGCTCGTTGACCTTGGAGTCGAAGCCGGACGCGACGACGGTGACGACGTGGCCCGCGTCGGTGCGGGCGAGGTCGACGTCGCGGGTGTGACCGGCCAGCACGACGTCGAGCGCGGCGGCCGGGTCTCTGCGGGGCAGTCCGAGGGACCGCGCGGTGTCGTTCCCGGTGCCGGCCGGGAGGAGCCCGACGGGCACGCCGGATCCGCTGAGCGTGGGCAGCAGGTGGTGCAGTGCCCCGTCGCCGCCCACGACGACGACCGTGTCGCACCCGGTCTCGAGCGCCTTCGCGAGCTGCTCGCGCGAGTGGGGCCCGTCGTCGCCCTGGATCCGGGCCGTCGGGTGTCCGGCCGTCTGCAGGACCTGCTCGGCACGTTCGGCGATGCGCTCACCCTGCTGCTTGCCCGAGACGGGGTTGACGACGAGCGCGACGTGCATGGTTCCGAGGGTAGTCGCGCTCAGTCGAGCGTGGAGGCCGTGCTGTCGGAGGGGTCGGCGTAGGAGTCGTCGAGCGACGACGCCTCGTCGTCTCCCGGACCACCGTCGGCCCGCTTGGCCCGGCGACGGTCCGTGAGCTTCGCGATGAGCTCGGAGACGAGATAGAGCAGCGTCATGGGCCCGGCGAGGAACAGCATCGTCAGCGGGTCGGTCGTGGGTGTGGCGACGGCCGAGAACACGAAGATCCCGATGATGGTCCACGGTCGGGCCCGTGCCAGCTGTTGTGCCGAGACGATGCCGAGCCGGTTGAGCATGACGACCACGAGCGGGATCTCGGCTGCGACGCCGAAGACGAGCAGCATCTTGATGATGAAGTCGAAGTACTCCGCGCCGGTGACGAGGCTGCCGAAGCCCTCAGGCACGAACCCGATGAGGATCTCCATCGCCTTGGGCAGGACGACGTAGGCGAGAGCCGCCCCTCCGACGAAGAGCGGGGCGCCGGTGGCGGCGAGGACGAAGGCCCACTTCTTCTCGTGCCGGTGCATGGCGGGGAGGATGAATGCCCACATCTGCCACAGCCACAATGGGCTGGAGGCGAGCAGCCCGACGATGAGACAGATCTTGAGGGCGAACTGGAAGGCTCCGCCCACGCCGGTGATGACGAGCTCGGACTCGATGCCCTCGGCCTCGAGGATGGGCCGCATGTCGTAGTAGGGCTGGGTCAGGAACTCCAGGATCGGCGCGTAGAAGATCGCCGCGAGGATCGCGCCGGAGACGATCGCCAGGACGGCCTTCGTCAGCCGCGTTCGGAGCTCGCGAAGATGCTCCACGAGCGGCATGGTGCCGCCCGGGGCCTTCGCGGGCCGCGGGCTCCGGCGGAGCGCCAAGTCAGATCTGCTCGGGACGTGAGTCCCGGGCGGGGGCCTGGCTCGTGCCGCTGGTGGTCGGTTCGGCGTCGCGTGCAGCGTCGAGGGCCTCCTGCTCGTCGTCGACGCTGTCCGTCCGCTTGGCCTTGCCGTCCTTGCCGGCACCGTCGTCGTCGTGCAGCTCCTGCACCTCGGACTTGAAGATGCGCAGGGCTCGACCCGAGCCACGGGCGAGCTCGGGGAGCTTGCGCCCACCGAAGAGCAGCAGCACCACGCCGAGGATGATGAAGATCTCCATCGGACCGATCTGTCGGAACATCGTCACTCCTGAGGAAGGGGTCTCGAATCATCGTACGCGGCCAGTGCGAGGTGCGCGGATCGCACCACGTCCGCGGCGAGGTCGGCCGGCTCCACGACGCGGACCGTGCCGGCGTTGCGGAGCACGAGCCGGCGCAACCAGGCCTCGTCACTCGCGTAGAGCCGCACGCGACGTCGTCCGTCGACCTCGTCCAGCTCCTCGACCTGGTAGTACTCCGAGAGCCAGTGCGCCGCGGGATCGAGGTCGAGGACGGCGGACGGTGCGTCGCTGCCGACCGTGAACAGTCCGTCGCCGAGCTCTCGGGGAGCGACATCGTGCTCCTCGGAGGGCTCGCCCGTGGGATCGGCCGAGAGCACGCGGTCCAGCCTGAAGAAGCGCAGGTCCTCTGCCGTGAGGCACCACGCCTCCAGGTA
>JBQGDU010000431.1:0-4458 GCA_052039245.1 Aeromicrobium sp.
TGCGGCCGTCCTGGCGCGGGTGCGCCTCGACGACTCCCAGGTCCGACACGTCCTCACCCAGCTTCTGCAGCAGCCGGTACCCGAGCTCGGGGCGGTGCTGCTCGCGGCCGCGGAACATGATCGTGATCTTGACCTTGTCGCCCGCCTTGAGGAACCGCACGACGTGACCCTTCTTGGTGTCGTAGTCGTGCTGGTCGATCTTCGGGCGGAGCTTCATCTCCTTGATGATGGTGTTCGTCTGGTTGCGTCGTGACTCGCGTGCCTTCTGGGCGGCTTCGTACTTGTACTTGCCGTAGTCCATGAGTCGGCAGACCGGTGGGCGCGCGGTGGGCGCCACCTCGACGAGGTCGAGATCGGCCTCCGCGGCGAGGCGCAGAGCGTCCTCGATGCGGACGATGCCCACCTGTTCGCCCCCGGGGCCGACGAGACGGACCTCGGGGACACGGATGCGGTCGTTGACGCGCAGCTCTGTGCTGATGGATCCTCCTGGGGTCTGTGGGGAGGCCACGAAAATGGCCCCCGTCAGAAACGGAGGCCACCAGGTGACGCCGAGCGACGGGCAGGCCGTCCGGCGTTCGCGACCGGACGAGCCGGTCGACTACCCCCCGATCAGGAACCGGGCAGGTGGGAGGTGGTCCTCCACTTCGCCCTCAAGCATAGCAGCGGCAGCGTGCGATCGTGAAATCAGGCCACGACCGAAGGCCTTGCCGTCGACCACCCGTGACGTGCCGGCAACAGGACGGAACCATCACGGCAATCGTGACCGCGCATCATCGCTCCATGATGTGGCGTGTACGAACGACCCTGCCGGACCGGCCCGGCCTGCTCGCCGCCGTCGCGAACGCGTGCGGAAGCGCCGGAGTCAACATCGTCGCCCTCCAGGTCTTCCGCACTGGAGAAGGAGCTGTCGATGAGCTGGTGGTCGACGCGGACGCATCCTGGGACGACGTCGAGCTCGCCCGACTGTTCGTCCGGGCCGGTGGCCGGGACGTCGCCGTCACGAGAACGGGCGAGGACTCCCTGGCCGACGCCCCCACCCGCTACCTGCAGGCCGTGCACGAGGTGATCGAGGAGGGCCGGGAGGTCGAGCAGGTGCTGCGGGAGCTGCTGCACACCGAACCCCCGGACGTGGCCGACTACGCCGGGCACGACGTGCTCGACCTCTCGCGGCGCAACGGCAGCGTGCTGCGGATCAGCCGAGCCGTGCCGTTCACGGCGATCGAGCGGGCGCGCGCCCAGGCGCTGCTCTCCCTCGTCAGTGACGCCGGGATGGACGTCCCGCTCATCACCCCCTCGCTCAGGCACCCGACGCCCATCGTCCGGGAGTCCACTCTCGCCGACATCGAGGCAGTCTCTGCGCTGCACGGACGCTGCAGCGTCGAGACCCTTTACCAGCGCTACCAGGTGCCGCTCCGCCTGCCGATGACGACACGGCTGGCGCGCCGCCTCGTGCTCCCCGAACGCGGAGTGGCTCTCGTCGTGCAGATGGACCTCGCGGTCGTCGGGCACGGCGTGCTGGAGCCGCACGGCGATCGCTGGACCTTCCAGCTGATCGTCGAGGACGCGTGGCAGGCCCACGGCGTCGGCACCCGACTCGTGCGCGAGGCCGCGGGACGAGCCAAGGGACTCGGACTGGAGCACCTGACCTTCGTGTCGGCCGACGCCAACGACAGCCTGCTGCGGGCCGTCGGGGCGGCCGGGCTGGTCGCCCGGGTGGAGCGGCGGGACGGGGCCGTGCACATCACGACGCCACTGGCCGCGGTGGCGAGGATCGCCGCGTCCTGAGTCCCGCCCGATCTCAGGACCGGGCGGCCCAGGCCTTCCCGGCCGCGGTGCGGACCAGACGATCGCCCTGCGCCAGGTGGCGGACGTCAGCGGTCTCGATGGGCTGGAAGTGCGGTGATCCCAGGTCCAGCAGGAGGGCGGAGGCGCCCTCGTCGAGCGCGGCCACGGCTGCGGCCTGGCCCCACACGGGCACGGGCCGGGCCTCGGGGTTCCAGGCGGCCATCGCCGCGAGGCTGCTGAAGGTCAGTAGTGCTCGGCGTCCATCGGCCCCTGTCATGAGCACTGCGGCCATGTCGGCGTCCTTGTCGCCACCCTCGTCCGTGAGACCTCCGGATCCGAGGGTGGCCACGATGGGCACGAAGACCCGTACGGAACCGAAGACCGCGAGGACGGCGTCCGGGGAGCCGAGCGCCTGCTCGAGCGCCGGGTAGACCTGCCCGTCGTCGCCGGGGAAGGCCGGCTCGGCCAGCGAACGGTCATGACTCACGGCACCCTCCTGACGAGCTCCTCGACGATCTGGCGGGTGTCGTCGCGGCCCTGGATCGCGAACAGCATGACCCGTTCGTCGTCCGTCGTGACCAGGGTGGGCCAGGGCGCACCCTCCTTGTAGGAGAACCCCAGCACCCGGTCCCAGGTCAGCACGTGACGTCGGTAGCCGTTGAGCACCTCGATCTCGCGATCGTCGACGCGCACATAGCTGCGACCCATGCCGTGCAGGATCGCCATCATCGCCAGGACGCAGCCGTACAGCGTCAGCGCCTGCGAGAGCGCGATCTGGTCGCGGATCTCCTGCGGCAGGCCGAGGGTGATGGCCACCGACATGGCGACGAGCGCCACGCAGCAGCCATAGGCGACGTAGCGGGTGCCGCCCGGGCGGTACGTCCTCACACCCGACACGCCAGGATGTCCGTGACGAGGATGCCCCGGGCGCCGAGACCGTACAGACCGTCCATGATCCTCTGCGCAGCGTCGCGCGGGACCATCGACCGCACGGCGACCCAGCCCTCGCGGTGCAGCGGTGAGACGGTGGGCGACTCGATGCCCGGGGTCAGCCGCACCGCGGCCTCGACGTTCTCGACCCGGATGTCGTAGTCCATCATCACGTACGTCCGCGCGACCAGGACGCTGTCGAGGCGTCGCTTGAAGACGTCGAAGGTCTCCGGCTCGGGAGCGCCGTCGCGTGTGATGAGCACGGCCTCGGACCGCAGGATCGGATCGCCGAACACCTCCAGGTCGGCCTGACGCAGCGTGCTGCCCGTCTCCACGACGTCGGCGATGGCATCGGCCACGCCGAGCCGGATGGAGGACTCGACGGCCCCGTCGAGTCGGACGACGGACGCGTCGATGCCGCGGTCGGCGAGGTGCTTCTCGACGACGACCTGGTACGACGTCGCGACGCGCTTGCCGGCGAGCTGGGACTCATCGGTCATGGTGCCGGTGGGGGCCGCGAACCGGAACGTCGAGGCACCGAAGCCGAGTGCGACCCGCTCCGCTGCCGGGGCGCCGGAGTCCAGCAGCAGGTCCCGACCGGTGATGCCGACGTCGAGGGTGCCCTCGCCGACGTACACGGCGATGTCGCGCGGACGGAGATAGAAGAACTCGACGTCGTTGTCGGCGTCGATCATGACCAGGTCCTTGGGGTTCCGTCGTTGGCGGTACCCGGCCTCCCCGAGCATCTGGCTCGCGGCCTCGGACAGCGAGCCCTTGTTGGGCACGGCGACTCTCAGCATGGTGGTGACTTTCAGGTGGGGCTGGCGGACCCGTGGACCACGGCAGCGGACGGGTCCCGGTGGGGGTCGGCTCCCGCTGCCGTCACAGGTGGGCGTACACGTCGTCGAGGGTGATGCCTCGGGCGATCATCATGACCTGCGCGTGGTAGAGCAGCTGACTGATCTCCTCGGCAGCACGCTCCGGGCCCGCGTGCTCGGCCGCCATCCACGACTCCGCGGCCTCCTCCACCAGCTTCTTGCCGATGCTGTGGACGCCGGCATCGAGCTCGGCCACCGTCCGCGACCCCTCCGGGCGCGTGGCGGCCTTGTCGCTCAGCTCGGCGTAGAGGTCGTCGAAGGTCTTCATGGCGAGGCCAAGTCTAGAGCCATCGCGCGGCGTGCCGACGTGGGTGTCCGGCTCACGCTTCCCGGAGGGCGAGCAACGTGACGAGGGCGGCCTCGGCGGCCTCGCGTCCCTTGTCCTCGCGGCTGCCCTCGAGGCCGGCACGATCGAGCGCCTGCTCCTCGGTGTCGCACGTGAGCAGTCCGAATCCGACCGGCACGCCGGTGTCGAGGGCGACGCGGGCGAGCCCGTCGGTGGCGGCCGAGCTCACGTACTCGAAGTGCGGTGTCCCCCCGCGGATGATGACGCCGAGCGCCACGATGGCATCGACACCGGACCGGGCGTGCGCCTGGGCGATGACGGGAAGCTCGAACGAGCCCGGCGCCCGCACGAGGGTGACGTCCGTGACACGGGCGTCGGACAGCGCGGTCCGGGCACCGGCGATCAGCCCGTCCATCACGACGTCGTGCCAGCTGGACGCGACGATCGTGACGCGGGCGCCGGTGGCGTCGACGCTCAGCTGGGGTGCTCCGTGTCCGCTCATCAGGCCTTCTCCTCCTCGATCAGGACGTCCAGGTCGGGCAGGTCGTGGCCCATGCGCTCGGCCTTCGTCTGCAGGTA
>JBQGDU010000432.1:0-3360 GCA_052039245.1 Aeromicrobium sp.
TGGACGAGCAGGGTCGTGGGCACGAGCAGGATGACCTGCTTGCCGTCCTGGATGGCCTTGAACGCCGCACGCACCGCGATCTCGGTCTTGCCGTACCCGACGTCGCCGCACACGAGGCGGTCCATCGGCACGGTCCGTTCCATGTCCCGCTTGACCTCCTCGACCGTCGAGAGCTGGTCGGGGGTCTCGACGAAGCCGAACGCGTCCTCCAGCTCGGCCTGCCACGGCGTGTCGGGTCCGAACGCGTGCCCCTGCGTCGACTGACGCGCGGCGTAGAGCTTGATGAGCTCGTCGGCGATCTGGCGGACCGCCTTGCGCGCCTTGGCCTTGCGGTTGGTCCAGTCCGCGCCGCCGAGCCGGTCGAGGCTCGGGTTCTCGCCACCGACGTAGCGGCTGACCGGGTCGAGCTGGTCCATCGGCACGAACAGCCGGTCACCGGGCTGACCACGCTTGCTGGGGGCGTACTCGATGACGAGGTACTCGCGCGCCGCGCCCTGCACGGTGCGGTTGATGAGCTCGACGTAGCGCCCGACGCCGTGCTGCTCGTGCACGACGACGTCGCCCGGCTCGAGCTCGAGCGGATCGATCTGCTTGCGTCGACGGGCCGGGATGGAGCGTTCGGTGCGCTCGGCGGCGCGCTGGCCCACGAGGTCGTCGTGGGTCAGGAGGACGGCCCCGGGCGTGATCAGGCCGTGGTCCAGGTCGGCCTCCACGACGGCGACGACGGACTGCGGCCCGTCCGACATCGTGGAGGGTTCGGCGAGCGCAGCGGCGACGTCGTGCTCCGACAGCCACTCCACGGTGCGCTGCGCCTGACCCGCACCGGCACCCACCACGGCGACGCGTCGACCGTCCTTGAGCCAGGCGCGCACGTCGGCGATCGCGGCCTCGGTGTCACCGCGGTACAGCGGTGCCGGCTCGACCTGCAGCGTGGTCGTCGAGTCGTCGTCGAGCCCGAACGGTGCGACGCTCCACCACGCGAGCCCGACGCGCTCGGCGCTCTCGCGGACGTCGTCGAGCTCGTGGAACGCGGCGGGCCCGAGGTCGATGGGGGCCTGTCCGCCGGACGCGGCCGACGCCCACGAGGCGGCGAGGAACTCCTCGCTCGTGGCGGTCAGGTCGGCCGCACGGGCGCGGATGCGCTCCGGCTCGTTGAGCACGACCGTCGAGCCCTCGGGCAGGATCTCGACGAGCAGCTCCATCTCCTCGACCAGGACCGGCGCGAGCGACTCCATGCCCTCGACGGCGTGGCCCTCGGCGATCTTGCCGAACAGCTCGGCCAGCTGCGGGTGCGCGTCGCGGAGCTCCGCGGCCCGAGCACGGACGTCGTCGGTGAGCAGCAGCTCACGGCACGGCGGTGCCCACAGCCGCTCGACCGGCTCGAGCGAACGCTGGTCGGCCACGGAGAAGTGCCGGATGTCGTCGACGTCGTCGCCCCAGAACTCCACGCGCACCGGATGTTCCTCGGTGGGCGGGAAGACGTCGACGATGCCGCCACGGACCGCGAACTCCCCACGCCGCTCCACGAGGTCGACGCGGGTGTAGGCCGCGGCGGCGAGGTCGCGCACGACGTCGTCGAGCGGCGCCTGGGTGCCCGCGACGAGCTCGACGGGTCGCAGGTCGGCCAAGCCGGCCACCTGGGGCTGCAGCACCGACCGCACCGGCGCCACCACGACGCGCACCGCAGGCGCCCCTGGCCCGGGGTGGACGATGCGACGCAACACCGCGAGCCGTCGCCCGACCGTGTCCGATCGTGGCGAGAGCCGCTCGTGCGGCAGGGTCTCCCACGCGGGGTACACGGCCACGGTCTCGGGGTCGATGAGCGCGCCGAGGTCGCTCGCGAGGGCCTCCGCCTCGCGGATCGTCGACGTGACCGCGAGGACGACCGGCCCCGGCGCGTCGGGGCCCGTCGAGCCGGCCGAGTGACTCGCGTCGGCCAGTCCGCCGGCCACGAACGGCTGTGCGGCCGGCGGTGCCTGCAGGGCGATGGTGCGGGGACGCTCGCGCAGGACCTCGGCGAGGCCGGCGTCATCGAGCCAGGAGAAGAGAGACATCTATGAGTTGAACGCCGACTGGGTGCGTTCCAGTCCCTGCGTGATGAGACTCTCCACGGCGTCGGCCGCCTCCTCGACGTTGACGGCGAGCTCCTTGCGTTCCGTGGACGACCACGGCTTGAGCACGTAGTCGTGAACCGTCTGGCGCCCCGGCGGACGCCCGATCCCGACACGCACCCGGTAGAAGTCCCCCGTGCCGGTGGACTGGCGGATCGAGCGCAGACCGTTGTGTCCGTTGTCGCCACCGCCGAGCTTGACGCGCAGCTGACCGAACCCGATGTCCAGCTCGTCGTGGACGACCACGAGCCGGCCGGGCTCGACGTCGAAGTACGACATCAGCGTCGTGACGCCCCCGCCGCTCTCGTTCATGTACGAGCGGGAACGGCCCAGCACGGCCCGCTCCCCGGAGAGCCGGCACTCCACGACGTCAGCCAGCCGCGACGTGTGGGCCTTGAACCGTCCACCCGCCCGCTCGGCGAGCGCGTCGGTGACGAGGTACCCGACGTTGTGCCGGGTGGCGGCGTACGTCGGGCCCGGGTTGCCGAGCCCGACGACCAGCCAGGTCACTCCTCGTCGGAGGCCTCGGACGACGGGTCGGCGGCCTCGGGATCGGCAGCCTCCGCGGCCGGGCTCTCATCGGGCTCGTCGTGCTCGATGCCGGCCTCGGCCTCGGCCTCCTCGAGCTCGGCCTCGACCTCGGCGGCGGTGGGCGCGTGGGTGACGTTGACGATGAGCAGGTCCTCCTCGACGGCCAGCGCGGCACCAGCAGGCAGCGGCAGGTCCGCGGCCAGCACCTGGTGACCGACCTCGGCCCCCTCGACGGAGAGCGTGATCCACTCGGGGATGTTGGTGGCCTCGACCTCGAGCGCGACGGAGGCGTTCTCGAGCACGACGAGCGCGTCGCGGTCGGCCTCGCCCTCGAGGTGGACGCCGACGTCGACGGTGACCTTCTCGCCCTTCTTGACGATCAGCAGGTCGGCGTGCTCGATGAAGCCCTTGAGCGGGTCGCGCTGAACCTGCTTGGGGATCGCGAGGTGGTTGTCCGAGCCGAGCGAGACGGACAGCAGCGCGTTGGCGTTCTTCAGCGCGAGCATGAGGTCGTGGCCCGGCAGCGTGACGTGCACAGGGTCCTTGCCCTGGCCGTACAGGACGGCGGGGACCTTGTCGTCGCGACGGATGCGGCGGGCGGCGCCCTTGCCGAACTCGGTGCGGTTCTCGGCGGCGATCTTGATCTCGGCCACGGGGGTCGTGCTCCTCGGAATGCTGTGCGGATGCGGGACGTCTTCGGGGTGGGACCGGACGTCAC
>JBQGDU010000433.1:0-8918 GCA_052039245.1 Aeromicrobium sp.
CGGCCAGCTCGGCCAGCCGTTCGCGGATCTGCTCCTCGGTGAAGAGCGTCTGGTCCAGGTCGAGGTCGCCTTCGACGTGCTGTCGGTCCACGCGGTCAGCCTGCCACAGGCGTCGGGCCGAACTGCAGGGAACTCCCCTGCCGCCGACCACAGACCCCGCCGGGGAGCTCGACGCGCTCCTGCCCGGTCGCGGTCAGCACGAGGCGCTCGAGGGCGGCGACGTGGACACTGCCGGTCTCCGACGGGTCCGCTCCCGCGTCGAGCGCGAGACGCCGCAGGACCCGGGACCGCAGGGCTGGTGGCAGGTCGGTCAGGACACCGACGTCGTGCGGGTCGGCGACGTCCGCGGCGAGGGCGTCCAGCAGGTCGGCGTCGTCGCGAAGCTGGTCGGCGGTGCGGGCGAGGGCGTCGACCACGCCTCCGTCGAGGACGTCGTCCAGGAGCGGGAGGAGCTCGTGACGGACGCGGGTGCGCCGGAACGCCGGGTCGTTGTTGTGGGGGTCGCTCCACCAGGGGAGCCCGTGGGCGATGCAGATGCTCTCGGTGTCGGTGCGGCGCAGACCGAGGAAGGGGCGGCGCCACGCCCCGTCGGCGGCGCGCATGCCGGCGAGCGAGCGGGGTCCGGACCCACGGCCCAACCCGAGGAGCACGGTCTCGGCCTGGTCGTCGCGCGTGTGCGCGAGGAGCACGAGGCCGTCCTCGCCGGCGTGGTCGAGCAGGGCTGCGCGTCGCACGCGGCGGGCCGCGGCCTCGGGGCCGCCGTCACCCGCCACCCGCACCGTGACGACGTCGGCCGGCAGCCCCAGCGAGCGCACCTGGTCCGCGGCCCGCTCGGCGACGTCGGCGGATCCGTGCTGCAGGCCGTGGTCGACGACCGCGCCGCGCACGTCGTGTCCGTCGCGGTCGGCGACGAAGGCTGCGCACGCGGCGAGCGCGAGGGAGTCGGCCCCTCCGGAGACGCCGAGCACGACGGGTCGGCCGGGGTCGACGTCGGCGAGGACGGCACGGACGCCGTGCCGCCCGTCGGCCTCGGCCCGCGTCAGTCTGGCTCGTCGCTGCACGGGGTCAGTCTCGCGCATCCGCGGATCCTCGACCTCGGGCGTGAGACCTGCCGCGGCGAGTGGAGGCGCCTCACCGAGCTCCGGCACCCGAGAACACCACCACCCGGCGGCCGAGCGGCAAAGACCCAGCGCCCCCACCCGGTAGTTGCGCAGCAAGAAACCAGCGCCCCCACACGGTAGTTGCGCAGCAAGAAACCAGCGCCCCCACACGGTGGTCGAGCAGCAAGAAACCAGCGCCCCCACCCGGTGGTCGAGCAGCAAGAAACCAGCGCCCCCACTCGGTGGTTGAGTAGCGCGGAGCAGCGAGGAACGAGCGCCCTCCGCGCGTATCGAAACCACACCCATCCCAGCGAACCCGAACCCCGACGACACAACCACCGACTCAGAAACTGGTCTCGATACGCCGACCCCAGCCCCTTCGTCGCAGGCGCGACTACTCGACCAGCGAGCTCCTCACCGAACTCCGGCACCGGAGAACACCACCACTCGGTAGTCGAGCAGCGCAGGTCGAGCACCCTCCGCGCCCATCGAAACCCCGGATCAGCCGTGGACGCGCGCCACCCACAGCGTGGGATCGAGGATCTCGGCCTTGGTGGGCAGGTTGGCCGGCTCGGCCCACACGGCGTCGAACCCGTCCCGACCCGTCGTGTCGACGACGGTGCGCACGAACACCGCGCCGTCGCGGTACTGCTTGAGCTTGGACTCCATGCCGAGCAGCCGACGCAGGATCTTGTCGAGACCCGTCCCACCGGAGCGACGCTGCTCGAAGCGTCGCCTGATCTGCTTGACGGTGGGGATGACGTCGGGACCCACGCCGTCCATGACGACGTCCGCGTGACCCTCGAGCAGGGACATGACACCGGTGACCTGCTCGACGACGCCCTTCTGCCGGTCGTTCTGGAAGAGGTCGGCGAGCGACGCGTCGGACTCACCGCGCACGATGCGCACGAGCTCCCCGGCACCTTCGCTGAGGAATCGCGAGAGCGCCTGGGAGTCCAGGTCCGTGGCGTCGACCATCTCGTCCATGAGGGAGCGCAGGTGGTCGCGCATCCACGGCACAGCGGTGAACTGCACGCGGTGGGTCTGCTCGTGCAACGCCACCCAGAGCCGGAAGTCGTGCGGGTCGACGGCGAGTCGCTGCTAGACGTCGACGATGTTGGGTGCGACGAGCAGGAGCCGGCCGCCCTCCCCTGCCGCGCCGGTCCAGAACGGGTCGAACTGTCCGAGCACCTTGCTGGACAGGTACGACATCACGGTGCCCACCTCGACGCCACCGGCCACTGCGCCGACGCCCTGCGCGACCGCGGACGGCTGGTTCTGCTCGGTCACCTTGGTCAGGATCGGCTCGAGGATGCGCGAGAACGTGTCCAGGTTGGCCTGGACCCACCGCGCCCGGTCGACCACGAGCACGGGAGCCTCGCTCGCCGGGGTGGGAGGCGCCACGAGGCCGGTGTAGTCCCGGACCGGGCCCTCCGCCGTGACCGCGGCCGCTCGCAACGTGGCGACGACCTCGTGCGTCTGCTCCGCAGTGAGCTCGGGCCCTGGACGGGAGAGCGTGGTCGCCGTGCGACGGGCGACCTTCCAGTCGATCATGGGCACAACGGTAGGCGCCTGAGCCTGACGCCGCCCGACCTGCTGTAACGCAGCCCATACCGATAGGATCGAGACACTCATGATCGGGCTCGTCGCGCTGCATTTCCTCGCCGCCGCGGTGGCCCCCGTCCTCACCCGCCGGCTCGACCGTCGCGCGTTCCTCGTGCTGGCCCTCGTGCCCGCCGCCTCCTTCGTCTGGCTGCTCGGTCCGACGCTCGACGTCACGTCCGGTGGCGACGTCCACACCGAGCGGGTCAGCTGGATCCCGCACCTGCGGATGGACATCGATCTCGCCCTCACCCCGCTCACCGGCATCATGTCGCTCGTCGTCACCGGGGTCGGCGCCCTCGTGCTCGCCTACTGCGCCTGGTACTTCCGGCGCGAGGACCCCGAGATCTGGCGCTTCTCCGCCGTCCTCACCGGGTTCGCCGGCTCGATGCTCGGCCTGGTCGTCTCCGACAACCTCTACGTGCTGTTCGTCTTCTGGGAGCTGACGACGATCCTGTCGTTCCTGCTGATCGGTCACAACCCGGAGCGCAAGGCCAACCGTCGGGCCGCGATGAACGCGCTGCTGGTCACGACGTTCGGTGGGCTCGTGATGCTGATCGGCCTGTTCATCCTGGACATCGAGGCCGGGTCCGCGCGGATCACCGAGATCCTGGCCGATCCCCCGAGCGGCACCGCCACCACGTGGGCGATCCTGCTGATCCTCGTCGGCGCCGTGAGCAAGTCCGCGCTCGTGCCGTTCCACTTCTGGCTTCCGGGCGCGATGGCCGCCCCCACCCCGGTCAGCGCCTACCTGCACGCCGCCGCGATGGTGACGGCGGGCGTGTTCCTGATCGCCCTGCTGGCACCCGCGTTCGCCGGAGTCCCGGGCTGGCGCCCCCTGCTCATCGGGCTCGGCATCGTCACGATGATCCTCGGAGGCCTGCGCGCGCTGCGCCAGCACGACATCAAGCTCCTCCTCGCCTACGGGACCGTGAGCCAGCTGGGCTTCCTCGCCGCTGTCGCCGGGGCGGGAACCCGCTCGGCCGCGTTCGCCGGCCTGGCGCTCATCCTCAGCCACGCGCTGTTCAAGTCCGCGCTCTTCCTCATCGTCGGCGTCATCGACCGCACGGCCGGCACCCGCGACCTGCGCGAGCTCACCGGGTTGTACCGCCGGATGCCGGTCGTCTTCGCTGCGGCCGTGGTCGCCGCCGGCTCGATGGCCGGCATCCCGCCCCTGTTCGGCTTCACCGCCAAGGAAGCGGCGCTGGCCGCGTTCGTCGATCTCGGCGAGGACGCCGACATCGGCGTGTGGGGCGTCGTCGCCCTCGCCGGCATCACCGTCGGCTCGGTGCTGACCGTCGCCTACACCGCACGATTCCTCTGGGGAGCGTTCGGCGTCCGCGACGTCACGCCACCCACCCTCAAGCCGCTGCCGATCGGTTTCGTGGCGTCCCCCGTGACGCTTGCCGCGCTCTCGCTCGCTGCCGGGCTCACCGGAGCGGCGCTCACCCCCCGGGTCATGTCGTACGCCGCGGCGGAGCCGTCCGGCGCGCACGAACCGGTGCTCACCCTGTGGCACGGGTTCACCCCGGCCCTGTGGCTGTCGGTCTTCGCCGTCGCCGCTGGCATCGGGCTGTGGGTCGTGCGCAAGCGCGTCGCCGAGCTCCAGGAGGCGGTCGTCCAGCGGCTGCACCTCCCGGATGCCGAGCTCGTCTACCACGACGTGCTGCGGGGCATCGACCGGTTCGCCATCGAGCTCACCGGTCGCACGCAGCGCGGTTCACTGCCGGTCTACGTCACGATCATGCTCATCACGCTCGTCGTGGTGCCCGGGTACGCCCTGGTGCAGACCTGGGGTGACGTCCAGGTGCGCCGGCCCGACAGCTGGCTGCAGGCGTCGGTCGTGGGGCTCGTCGTGGTGGCCGCGATCGTCACCGTGCGCTCACGCCGCCGACTGCGCGCCGTCCTGCTGCTCGGCATCACCGGCTACGGCACCGCGCTGCTCTTCGTCATCCACGGCGCCCCGGACCTCGCCCTGACGCAGACGCTCGTCGAGACCTTCGCGATCGTGACGTTCGTGCTCGTGCTGCGGCGGCTCCCCCCGTTCTTCTCCGACCGTCCGTTCACGTTCGGCCGCTACTTCCGGATCGGCGTCGGTGTCGTCGTCGGCGCTGCCGTCGGCGCGTATGCCCTTGTCGCGTCCTCGGCTCGTACCGCCGCTCCCGTGGGCCGCGAGTTCGCCGAGCCCGCGTACGAGTACGGGGGCGGCGAGAACATCGTCAACATCACCCTCGTCGACATCCGCGTGTGGGACACCTTCGGAGAGCTGGCCGTCCTGGTGGTGGCCGCCACCGGCGTCGCCAGCCTGATCTTCCTGCTCACCGACCGGGCCACCTCCCACCGCGAGGCGCGACGCGACCGACGCCAGGAGATCTCCTCGGAGGGCTGGATGCAGGGCGCTCGCCAGATCGCCGACCGTCGACGCTCGGTGGTGCTGGAGATCGTCTCGCGGGCCGTCTTCCCGGTGCTCATGGTCTTCTCGGTCTACCTCATGCTGGCCGGGCACTACGATCCCGGCGGCGGCTTCGCCGGTGGGCTCATCGCCGGTCTGGCGCTCATGGTGCGCTACCTCGCGGGTGGGCGTTCCGAGCTCGACTCGGCCGCCCCGATCGACGCCGGCACGGTGCTCGGATCCGGGCTCGTCGTCGCGGCGGCGTCCGGACTCATCCCCGCGCTCGCCGGGTACAACGCCTTCCAGAGCGGCATCTTCGACATCCCGATCCCCCTGCTGGGCGATCTGCACGTCGTCACGTCGGAGTTCTTCGACGTCGGCGTCTACCTCATCGTCATCGGGCTCGCCCTCGACGTGCTCCGCTCCCTCGGTGGCGGCATCGACGAGCACGGCGAGGAGCCGCCGCTGAGCGAGGACTCCCCCGAGGAGGTCCCGGCATGAGTGAGCGCCAGCGAACGAACGATCGAATCCGAATGCGGACACGTACCTACGCTTGTGTCCTCGAGGACGTGGTCGCATGAGCGTCAACATCGCCCTCGTCATCGCCATCGCCGTCCTGGTTGGCTGCGGCACAACGCTCATGCTCGAGCGCCGCCTCACCCGGATCCTGATCGGATTCGTCATGATGGGCAACGGCGTGAACCTGCTGTTCATCGTCGCCTCCGGTCCGCGCGGCGCCGCGCCGCTGCTGGGCGTGGACAGTGACGAGCCGATGGTCGACCCGCTCCCGCAGGCCATGGCCCTCACCGCCATCGTCATCACGCTCGGCGTCACGGCCTTCGGCCTCGCCCTGGCCTACCGCGCCTGGCAGCTCACCGGCCACGACGACGTCCAGGACGACGTCGAGGACGATCTCGTGCGCCGCCGTGCCGAGCTCGACGAGACCTCGGCCTCCTTCGACGACGTCGAGTCCGGCATGCCGGAGGAGGAGGGTGCGGACGAGCCCGGGGAGGCCCCCACCGACCACGGGCGTTCGCCGTCCCACGAGTCCACCAGCACCGCCGACACCGACAGGAGGGATCAACGATGAACCAGCTGGTCCTCGTGCCCGTCCTGCTCCCACTGCTCGGTGCAGGCCTGTGCCTCGTCCTCGGTCGCTCCGCCCGCGCGCAGCGGATCGTCAGCATCATCGTCCTGACCGTGGTGGTGGTGACCGCGGTGACGCTCCTCGTCCGGGCCGACCAGTACGGCCCCCAGTCGGTCTCGATCGGCGGCTGGACCGCCGAGATCGGCATCTCGCTCGTCGCGGACCGGCTCTCGGCGCTCATGCTGCTCGTCTCGACGTTCGTGACCCTGTGCGTCCTGCTGTACTCCTTCGGCCAGGGCATCGTCGAGTTCGGCCGCGACACCCCGCTCTCGGTCTTCCACCCCACGTACCTCGTGCTGTCCGCAGGCGTCTCCAACGCCTTCCTCTCCGCCGATCTGTTCAACCTGTTCGTCGGGTTCGAGGTGCTGCTGGCCGCCAGCTACGTGCTCATCACGCTCGGCGGCACCGAGGCGCGTATCCGGTCGGGCACGATCTACGTCATCGTCAGCCTCGTCTCATCGGTCTTCTTCCTCATCGCCATCGCGTGCGTCTACGCCGCCACCGGCACCGTCAACTTCGCGATGCTCGCGACCCGCCTCGACCAGCTTCCCGACGGCGTCTCGCTCATGCTGCAGCTCCTGCTCCTCGTGACGTTCAGCATCAAGGCGGCCATCTTCCCGCTGTCGTTCTGGCTGCCCGACTCCTACCCGACGGCCCCGGCCCCGGTCACCGCGGTGTTCGCCGGCCTGCTCACGAAGGTCGGCATCTACGCGATCGTGCGGACCCAAACACTGTTGTTCCCCGACACGGACCTGCGCGACTTCCTGCTCTGGGCCTCGATCCTCACCATGCTCGTCGGCATCTTCGGCGCCGTCGCCCAGTCCGACATCAAGCGCATCCTGTCGTTCACGCTCGTGAGCCACATCGGGTACATGCTCTTCGGTGTCGCGATCGCCAGCCAGATGGCCCTCTCCGGAGCGATCTTCTACATCGCCCACCACATCACCGTCCAGACCGTCCTGTTCCTGGTCGCGGGGCTGGTGGAGTGGCGCACCGGCTCCACGAACCTGGATCGGCTCGGCGGGCTCGCCCGCTCCGCGCCGATCCTCTCGGTGATCTTCTTCATCCCCGCGATGAACCTCGCCGGCATCCCGCCGTTCTCCGGGTTCCTCGGCAAGGTCGCCCTGGGCAAGGCGGGCATCGAGGAGGGCGGTTGGCTCCCCGTGCTGGGTGTCGCCGTCTCGATCGCCACCAGCCTGCTCACCCTCTACGCGATCGCCAAGGTCTGGAACCGCGCGTTCTGGCAGCCCGTCGACACCGAGGTCGAGGTCGACGACGACGACGACTGGGCCCACGGCCCCTTGCACGGACACGACCAGGTCTCCACCGGCACCCAGGTCAGCACGATGTGGGAGGTGGCGGAGGAGCAACGCCTGCCGATGGGCATGGCCCTGCCCACCGTCGCGCTCGTGCTGTTCAGCGTGGCGCTCACGGTGGCGGCCGGGCCGTTGTTCGGCGTCACCGACCGCGCTGCCGAGGAGCTCATGGAACGCACTCCGTACATCCAGGCCGTGCTGGGAGACGCACCGTGAACGGGCGCTGGTTCCAGATCCTCGGTCTGACGATCGTGTGGCTGCTGCTGTGGGGCGAGATCACCCCCTGGCTCGTCGTCGGTGGACTGATCACCGCCTGGGTCGTCGTGGTGGCCTTCCCGTTCCCGAAGGCGCCGTGGGTCGCGACGCTGCGACCCTGGCCCCTCGTCACGCTGCTGGCCCGGTTCGCGCTCGACGTGCTGCGCGCCAGCGCCGAGGTGGCCTGGATCGCCGTGCGCCCTGCGCCGCCACCGGCGAGCGCCATCCTGCGCGTCGACCTACGGACCCGTTCGGAGCTGCTCATGACCATCACCGCCGAGCTCGTCTCGCTCGTCCCTGGCTCGCTGCTCATCGAGCTCGACCCGGAGACGTCCTCGCTGTACGTGCACGTCCTCGACGGCAGCACCCCCCAGGCCATCGACGACGCCCGTCGCGCCGTCCGGGCGCAGGAGGAGCGGGTCGTCCGCGCCCTCGCGCCGCGAGCCGAGCGGGACGCCATCTGTGGGATGGAGGCCGCATGATCATCGTCGGAGTCGTCTGCGGGGTCCTCCTCGGCGTCACCGGGCTGTTGTGCCTGGCACGGATCGTGCGTGGCCCCACGACGCTGGACCGCACCGTCGCCACCGACGTCTTCGTCGCTGTGACCCTCGCAGCGGTGGGCGTGCAGGCCGCGATCACCCGCAACACCACCACCATCCCGGTGCTGCTCGCGCTGGCCCTCGTCGGCTTCCTGGGATCGGTCAGCATCGCCCGGTTCGCGGCCCGCGACACCGGCTCGTCGTCCGGACCGGGGAGGCGCCCATGAATCTCGACCTGGTCCTCGACGTCGTCGTCGCCGTCCTGCTGCTGACCGGCTGCACGCTCGCCCTGGTAGCGGGCATCGGACTGTTGCGCTTCCCGGACGTCCTGACGCGCATGCACGGCGCGACCAAGCCCCAGACCCTCGGTCTGGTCCTGATCCTGACCGCGGTGGGGCTGCGCGCCACCGACCAGGGTGCCGTCACGATCCTGTTCCTGGTGGCCGTCTTCCAGCTGATGACCGCTCCGGTCTCGGCCCACATGATCGGCCGCGCGGCGATCCGCGCCGACAAGGTCGACCGTTCGACGCTCACCCGCGACGACCTCGCCTGACCCGAGCCCTCCCC
>JBQGDU010000434.1:0-2289 GCA_052039245.1 Aeromicrobium sp.
GGGGGGCCCGACACAGCAGCGAGGGTCGAGGCGAGGGTCACTCGGTCACCTTTGTCTCATGGCGCGGTCGCTGACGACTTCACAGTCGCGCTCCGGGCTTACGGCCAGCGTCATTGCGTCCCCTCGAGACCGTCGTGACGGATCCGCCGGGGCAACGCAGACGAGGCTACCAGCCGCTGCTCACGGACTGTTGTCCAGGTCATAGGTGGGAACACGCGAACGTCGGAACGCGCGGAACTGCAGCGCGGTGCAGGTCAGGGAGGCGACGACGACGGTCAGCCCGAGCGTCGGGGCGTGCACGAACCGCCCCGGTCCGTCCGGGGCGATCAGGACGGAGACGACCGCGATGGCCGCCACGGCCTTGGCCGCGAACAGGGCGAGCGCGTAGGGCAGGGAGAGCTCGGGGGCACGGCGTGCCACCGGGTCCAGCAGCCACGGGCTCGTGGCGAGGAACAGCACCACGAGAACGCCACCCAGGGCGCCGCCGACCGCACCCTCGCGACCGGCCACCAGCGCGCCGACGGCCGACGCCACCGCCCCCAGGACGAGCAGCGGGAGGACGACCGACCGCGCCATCAGGACCACAGCTTCTCGTCCAGGCGCGGGAGCAGGAAGACCGCGGCCGCGGTGAGCACCCCGAGCACGACGAACCCGACGAGGGACGTCCAGCCGCTGAACAGGCTGAGGACGACGCTGCCGAAGGCCACGAGGCCTGCCGCCGCGTACATCAGCAGGACGGCCCGCCGGTGTGAGTGACCGATCTCCAGCAGTCGATGGTGGATGTGCATCTTGTCGGGGCTGAACGGCGAGCGGCCCGCACGAGTGCGTCGGATCACGGCGAGCCCGAGGTCGACGAACGGCACCATGAGGATGGCGAACGGCAGGAACAACGGCAGCAGCACGGCGAGGAAGCTGGCGTCGCCTCCGATGCCCTCCTGCAGGCTCGTCGCCGGGAACTGCCCGGTGAGGCTGATGGACGAGCACGCCAGGACGAAGCCGATGAGCATCGACCCGGAGTCCCCGATGAACATGCGCGCGGGGAAGAAGTTGTGCGGCAGGATGCCGACGCACGCGCCGGCGAGAGCCGCCGTCAGGAGCGCCGCCGCGATGGCTCGGGTCTCCCCGTTCACGACGGCCAGGACGAAGGCGAAGGAGAAGAACGCCACGGCTCCGATGGCCACCATGCCGGCGGCGAGCCCGTCGAGACCGTCGACGAAGTTGACGGCGTTGGCCGTGCCGACGATCAGCAGCACCGTGAAGATCACCGACTGGGCGCTGTCCAGACCCAGGTAGTTGTTGTACAGCGGCAGGTACAGGAACTGGACTCCCAGGGCGACCACGACCAGGCCGGCGAGCACCTGTCCCGCGAACTTGCTGAGCGCGTCGAGCTCGAACAGGTCGTCGACGATGCCGACCAGACAGATCAGCGCCCCGCCGACGATGACGGCCCGCGCGTCACCGAACACGGCGTCCTCGTTGCGGGAGAGGAACGGCATCTGCGACGCGACGAGGTAGGCCGCGAGCAGACCGCCCAGCATCGCTGGTCCGCCGAAGTAGGGCGTCGGGACGGCGTGGACGTCACGGTCGCGCACCTTGGCGACGGCTCCGAACCGCATCGCCGCCATGCGCGCGATCGAGGCGAGCAGGTAGGTGACTCCGAGCGCGACACCGAAGACGACCAGGTACTCACGCACCGGCCGGCTCCACGGTGTTGTTGAACTCGTGCAGCCGGTCCAGCGTGACGGGACCCTCCCGCAGGATCCTCGGCACCGATCCGGTGACGTCGAGGATGGTGGACGCCACGCCGCCGGGGCTGTCGCCCCCGTCGAGGTAGACGGCCACCGACTCCCCCAGCATCCGCTGGGCAGCGGCGACGTCGGTGGCGGCCGGCTCCCCGCTGGTGTTCGCGCTGCTCACCGCGAGGGGCCCCGTCTGCTTGAGCAGCGAGAGCGCGACGTGGTCGTCGGGCATGCGCACTGCGACGGTGTGGTGGGTCTCCCCCAGGTCCCAGGACAGCGACGCCTGCTGTCGGCACACGATGGTCAGGGGCCCCGGCCAGAGCGCCTGGGTCAGCTGACGCAACCAGGTCGGCACCTCTGCCGCGAGCGCCTCGAGCGTGGTCGGTGCGCCGACGAGGACGGGAGGCGGCATGTCGCGTCCTCGGCCCTTGGCGTCGAGGAGCGACTGCACGGCCTCCGGGGAGAAGGCGTCGGCAGCGATGCCGTACACGGTGTCAGTGGGGAGCACGACGAGACCGCCGGCGTCGAGCGCCTCCTGGGCCGCGTCGAT
>JBQGDU010000435.1:0-6746 GCA_052039245.1 Aeromicrobium sp.
CGGCAGTTCCCCTGCATGTTCCGCGCGGCGCGCGACTTCATCCCCGAGATGGACGAGGTGCTCGGCGACGGCACCGACGAGCGCGGCATCCACGTCTCGTTGCAGATCACCGAGTCCCGCGGGAAGTACGTGCCCGGCCGCGACGCTCCGCGGTTCCAGTCCGGGGGCAAGGCCCGCTGCCCGTACGTCACCGGACGCACCGGAGCCCGTCCGGCATCGACCCGCGCGACGACGAGCAGCGCCGGGCCCGAACAGATCGCCCCGCCGCCCTCGCGGCTGCTGCGTGAGCGTATCGCCGCGGACGACGACCTCGGCGACGCCAACTCGCCCGCCGAGAACCGTCTCATCGCCGAGATCGAAGGAGCCGCCAGTGGCGCCGACCCGGACGACTACCCCTCCTGGGGGAGCCTGCTGGTCGGACCGACGCTGCGCGGTGCGGAGGTGAGCCTGCGATGAAGGGACTCATCGTCAAGAGCGTCGTCTTCGCCACCGTCACGATCCTCGCCACCGCGCTGCTGGCCTCCGTCATCCGCAACGACGTGCCGGGCCGCTCCACCACCTACACGGCGGTCTTCAGCGACGCGACGAGCCTCAACCGCGGCGACGACGTCCGGATGGCCGGCGTCAAGGTCGGCACCGTCTCCAAGATCTCGGTCAACGACGACAACGACGCCGAGGTGCGGTTCAGCGTCACGAGCTCCACCCCGATGCGGGCCGGCACGACGCCCGAGCTGCGCTTCCGCAACCTCGTCGGCCAGCGCTACATCTCGCTGGAGCCGTCCGACGATCCCGGCGTCGCGCTGAAGCCCGGCACCACGTTCTCGGTGGACCAGACCCGGCCGGCGCTGGACCTCACCATGCTGTTCAACGGGTTCCAGCCGTTGCTGAAGTTCCTCGACCCCGAGGACGTCAACAACCTCAGCGGCCAGATCATCTCGGTCTTCCAGGGCGAGGGGGCGACGGTCGAGAACCTCATCTCCAGCACGGCCAGTCTCACCTCCACCCTCGCGGACAAGGAGGACGTGATCGACGAGCTCATCACGAGCCTGTCGGCCGTGCTGCAGACCATCAACGGCCGATCCGACCAGCTGGACACCACGCTGGTGACCCTCGACGCGCTCGTCTCCGGGCTGGCCGAGGATCGCGAGACCATCGGCGACACGCTCGACGGGATGGGCCGACTCACCGTCAGCGTCTCCGAGCTGTTGGAGGAGGGCCGCGAGCCGCTCAAGGGTTCCATCGACCACCTCGGGAAGCTGTCGAAGAACCTCAGTGACTCCGAGCAGGTCCTGGACGAGCTGTTCGAGACGCTGCCGGTCAAGCTCGACCGCATCGGACGGCTCGCGTCCTACGGCTCCTGGTTCAACTTCTACCTCTGCTCCCTGGACGGCGCGATCCCGCAGCCCGAGGGCTACCGCGGCGACCTCGGGGCGCAGAATCCGGCAGGCAGGTGCATGAGCTGATGGCGAAGTTCCCCACCGCGTTCACCGAGCGCAACAAGGTCGTCATCGCGATCGTCGGGCTGCTGGCCCTCGCGATCGTCTTCGCGCTGACGTTCAACGCCGCAGCGCTGCCGGTCATCGGCAACGGCGCCAAGCAGAGCGCCCACCTGGCGGAGTCCGGCGGACTCAAGCCGGGCAACGAGGTGCGCGTCGCAGGCGTCAAGGTCGGCGACGTCACCGACGTCTCCCTGGAGGGGGACACGGTGGTCGTGGAGTTCCGCGCCAAGGGCGTCACCCTCGGTGACCAGACGCGCGCCTCGGTCAAGGTCAAGACGCTGCTGGGGCAGAAGTTCCTCTCCCTCGAGCCTGCTGGCCGCGGCGAGCTCGAGGGCCCGATCCCGGTGGGCAACACGACGACGCCCTACGACGTCAACGCCGCGTTCTCGGACCTGTCGACCACCGTCACCGAGATCGACACCGACCAGATGGAGGAGTCGTTCCAGGTGCTCACCGACGCCTTCGAGGACACCCCGGAGTCGGTGCGCGAGATGGTCGACGGCCTCACCTCGCTCTCGCGCACCATCTCCACGCGGGACGAGGAGCTCGCCGAGCTGCTCGAGGCCACCAGCGAGGTCAGCGGCACGCTCAAGGACCGCAACACCGAGATCGCCGGCATCATCACGCAGGGCAGCTCGCTGCTCAGTGAGCTGGAGAACCGGCGCGAGACCGTCCAGGCGCTGCTGCAGGGCACCCGGCGGCTCGGCGTCCAGCTCCGTGGACTCGTCAAGGACAACGAGGAGCAGCTGCGACCGGCTCTCGCCCGGCTCGACGAGGTCTCACAGATCCTGCAGCGCAACCAGAAGAACCTGGAGAAGGCGGTGTCCCTCATCGGGCCCTACTACCGCAACGTCACGGCGGCCATGGGCAGCGGCCGCTGGATCGACTCCTACGTCTGCGGCCTCTTCGAGGAGCAGGACGCCACGCAGCGTCCGGTGCTCGACCGCGAGGCTGTCCGCAACTGCTCCCCCGGAGGAAAGCGATGAGCCTGGCAACCAAGGCCGTCGGCGTCGTGGCCGCGGCGGCACTCGTCGCCGGCGGCACCACCTGGTACCTCACGCAGCGCGGAGGCACCGAGCTGGAAGCGATGTTCGAGTCCACCGTCGGCCTCTACCCGGGATCCGACGTCCAGGTGCTGGGCGTGCCGGTCGGCACGGTCACTGCCGTGGAGCCGGACGGCGGACACGTCCGAGTCTCCATGGAGCTCGACCCGGGGCAGGAGGTCGGCGCGGACACGGCGGCCGTCGTCGTCGCGCCCACCCTGGTGAGCGACCGGTTCGTGCAGCTGACCGAGCCCGACCGTGGCGGACCCACGCTGGAGTCCGGCACCGTCCTGGAGACCGACCGCACCGCGGTGCCGGTGGAGATCGACGAGCTGTACGAGTCGCTCACCGACGTCAGCAAGAAGCTCGGGCCCGACGGCGCCAATGCCGACGGTGCGCTCGGGGGGCTGCTCGACGTGCTCGCCGAGAACCTCGACGGCCAGGGCAGCGACCTCAACACGATGATCACCGAGTTCGGCGACGCCAGTGCCACCCTGTCGGACACCGGTGACGACCTGTTCGCCACGATCGGCAACTTCGCGGAGTTCAACGACATGCTCGTCGAGAACGACGACTCCGTGGCCGCGGTCAACCGGCAGTTCGCCACCGTCACCGACTACCTCGCCGAGGACCGGGAGGACCTCGCCGGAGCCATCGACGAGCTCGGCTCCGCCCTGGCGGTGCTCGATGACTTCATCCGCGACAACCGGGGCAACCTGCAGACGAGCGTGGAGAACCTGATCGGCCCCACGCAGGTGCTGCGCAACCAGAAGGGCTCGCTCGAGGAGGCCGTGCGGCTCATCCCGCTCGCGCTGCAGAACTTCCTGCGCGCGTACGACCCGTCCAGCGGGACCCTGGCCGGGCGCGGCCACCTCAACGAGCTCTCGCTCTCCTCGCGCGACGGCAACTCGCGTCGCACCTCCCAGGACGCCCCGCCGCTGCTCCTGCCCAGCGCGGGAGCCCTCGATGAGGAGGCCGGCCGATGAGACGACACCCACGACTCGGGCTGGTCGCGGCCGCGGCGTCGGCCGCCCTCGTGCTCGGCGGCTGCGGTGCCCTCGGCGGCAGCGTCTACGACACGCCGCTGCCCGGTGGTGCCGACGTCGGCTCCGACCCGATCACCGTGACGGCGGACTTCGAGGACGTGCTGGACCTCGTGCCGCAGTCCAGCGTCAAGGTCGACAACGTCGACATCGGACGCGTCTCGCGGATCTCCCTCAACGACGACGGCCGCAGCGCCAAGGTGGAGCTCGTGCTGCGCAAGGACGTCGACATGCCGGCCGGCACCACCGCCCGGCTGCAGCAGACCAGCCTGCTCGGCGAGAAGTACGTCGCGATCGTCCGCCCGGACGAGCCGCAGGCCGGCGCCCCGGTCGGTGACGGTGACAGCCTCGGGCTCGAGGAGACGTCGCAGGCCGCGCAGGTGGAGCAGGTGCTCGGCTCGCTCTCCATGGTGCTGAACGGCGGCGGCATCGGCCAGTTCCAGGAGATCTCCCGCGAGCTGCAGGACATCTCCACCGACCGTCCCGAGGACGTCAAGCGCTTCCTCACCGAGATGGAGACCTTCGTCTCCACCCTCGACGAGCGCAAGGAGTCCATCACCGACGCCATCGACGGGCTCGCCGAGCTGAGCAAGACGCTCGAAGCCGACCAGGACAAGATCGTCCGTGCGCTCGACGGGCTCAGCCCCGGCAGGCAGGTCATCGTCGACCAGCGCGAGCAGCTCGTGGCGATGCTCGAGTCCCTCGACCGGCTCTCGAGCGTCTCGGTGGAGACGCTCGACGCCGCCCAGGACGACATCGTCGCTGACCTGAAGCTGCTGGAACCGATCCTCGCCCAGCTGGCGAAGTCCGGGAAGGCACTGCCGGAGTCGTTGGAGATCCTGCTGACCTACCCGTTCCCGGACTCCGTGCTCGGCGCGATCAAGGGCGACTACCTCAACGTCTTCATCGAGACCAACCTGCGCACACCGGCCGGGTGCGGGGCGATCGGCTGCGACTGGCCGCAGATCACCGAGAACGAGGGATTCCCGGGCTCCTCCGGTGGTCGGGTCGCCGCACGCGGCGGCGAGCGCGACGACGTCCCGCCGAGCCTGCTCCCGCCCACGTCCTCGCCGTCGCCGGGCACGCCGGGTCCGTCGGTCACGGTGCCCACGCCCGGGCCGGGCCAGCCACCGGAGCTGCCGTCCCCTTCCCCGACGTCGCCTCCCGCACCGCCGACGTCGACCCCGCCGAGCACGCTGCCCGAGGAGAGTGGTCGGTGATGCTGACCCGTCGCATCAAGATCCAGGTGATCATCTTCGTGGTCGCCGCGCTCATCGGCACCAGCTACCTCGGCGCGACCTACGTCGGGATCAACCCGTTCAGCTCCGACTACCGCGTCACGGTGCAGATGCCCGAAGCCGGCGGCACCTTCGTCAACGGTGAGGTCACCTACCGCGGCGTCCCCGTGGGTCGCATCGAGAAGCTGACCGCCTCGGAGCAGGGCACCGAGGCGGTGCTGCGCATCGACGCCGACGCCCCCGAGCTCCCGGCGGGCGTCACCGCGTCGGTGCAGAACCGCTCCGCGATCGGTGAGCAGTACATCGACCTGCGGGGCGCCTGGGACGGCTCCCGCGACACCCTCGCCGACGGCGACCGGGTCAGCGGCGCCGGGATGCCTCCGCCGGTGGAGGAGGTGCTGCGCACCGGACGCGACTTCGCTGCCTCGGTGCCGGAGGACTCGCTCACCACCGTCATCGACGAGACCTACGAGCTGTCCCGTGGTCTGGGTGACGGCCTCGGCACGCTCGTCGAGACCTCGCAGCAGTTCGTGAAGACGGCCGACGAGAACTTCCTCGTCACCCGTCAGCTGATCCAGAACTCCGACACCGTCCTCACCACCCAGGCCGAGGCCGGCGACAGCATCCGCTCGTTCAGCTCCGACCTTTCCGTCATCGCCGACACGCTCGAGTCCAGCGACGGGGACCTGCGCCGACTCATCGAGGTCTCCCCGGCGGCGGCCCGCGAGCTCCAGACGCTGTTCTCCGACGTCGGACGGCCGCTCGGCACGCTGATGGCGAACCTGGTCAGCACCGCCCAGGTGTTCGGCGTCAACTCCCAGGGGGTGGAGGACGCGCTGATCAAGGCGCCCGAGGCGCTGAGCGTCGGCTGGAGCGTCACCGGGGCCGGCACCATCGACCTCGGGCTCATCACCTCCTTCTTCGACCCACTGCCCTGCACCGCGGGTTACGGCGGAACTCAGAAGCGCGAGGGCCTGACCACCTCCCAGGGCCGGCCGTTCAACAGCTCCGCCGGCTGCACCGCGTCACCGTCGTCGGGCACCAACGTGCGCGGCCCGCAGGCGATCAAGAATCAGCGCTCCGCCACGTCAGCCCCCAGGGGTGCGCGGATCTCCACGGCGGACTCGCTGTCGGACCTGATGGGTGGTGAGTGATGATGAGCACCGACGTGCAGGACGCCGACCATCGGGAGGGCCCAGTGACGGACGAGCCGGACAGTGCGGCGGACGGCGGCGGGACCGCCGACGTCACGGACACGTCGACGAGGACGTCGTCGAAGGGCGGGGGACGTGGTCGCCGTGACCTCGTGCTGCTGCTCGTGGGTCTGCTCGTCGCCGGCCTGGGGCTCGGCGCCTGGTGGGTGACCCAGCAGGACAGCGTCTACACGCTCGCCGAGGAGCGCGACGTCGTCACGGTGGAGGCTACGCGGGCGGTCGAGGTGCTCAACTCCCTCGACCACCGCGACGTGGAGAAGGGCATCGCCGAGTGGCGTGAGGTGGCCACCGGCACCCTGGCGGACCAGCTCGGATCGGTCAGCGAGGACGAGATGACGCTGCTCGCCGAGCAGCAGAAGATCTCCACCGGCACCGTGGTCGACGCCGCCGTGCTGGAGCTCGACGACGACACCGCCACGGTGCTCGCGGCGGTCGAGGTCTCGGTGGTCGACGACTCCGACGGCGCCGACGACGCCGACCCGGAGGTCAAGCGCAACCGATTCTCCGCTGAGCTGGAGAAGGTGGACGGCGAGTGGAAGATCGCCTCCCTGCAGCAGGTTCCGGTGAGCCTGTGATGACCCGGACCCGATCGATCATCGTCTTCCTGCTCGCCGCCGCCCTCGTGGCCACCGGGCTGCTCGGTGCGTTCCTCGCCTGGCAGATCCGTTCCTCCGACGCGGCCGGCAACCTCGCCGTCGTCGACGCCGAC
>JBQGDU010000436.1:0-2859 GCA_052039245.1 Aeromicrobium sp.
CCTCGTACAGGTCGGTGATGCTCCGCAGGTCGGACGGCGGCTCGCACTGCACCTGGATCGGCAGGTCGGGCACCAGCTCGCGCACGGCCCGCACGCATCGGGCCAGGTGTGTGGCGCCGCGGTCCCGCCCACGGGAGGTGCCGGTCGTCATGACCATCTGCCGTACACCGTCGAGCTCGACGGCGGCCCGAGCCACCTCCGCGATCTGCGCGGGGGTCTTGACGGCGACCGTGCTGTCGGACTCCAGGGACTGCTCGATGGCACAGAACCGGCACCGATCCGACTCGGCGTACCTCGCGCACGTCTGGACGACGGTGGTGGCGAGGACGTCGGCCGCGTGCAGCCGGGCGATCTTGTCGTAGGGCACTCCGTCGGCCGTGCTGAGGTCGTAGAACCGAGGACGGGCCACCGCCTCGACCCCGAGGCCCGTGTCCGCACCGTCGAGCAGCAGACGGCCGCCCCCGACCGAGTAGGGGCTCCGCGGGTTCAGCGGGATGGCGGCACCCATCCCGTCGAGCAGGACGTGGCCGTCCGCGCTCGGCCCCGCGCCGTTGGGGCGCGAGACCGGTGCGTCGAGCAGGCGGATGCCCTGGATCGCGACGTCGACCCGGGTGGCGGCGCTTCCCCGGGGTGTCTGTGAGGGCCCGGGTGCGTGGGATGCCGTCATCGGAGTCGCCTCAGAGGTTGTACGTGGAGTTGATGATGGCGCCCTTGCGGGCGTAGTGGATGATCGCGTCCTGGACGTCCAGCGGATGGGCGGGAATCACTCCCGCGATCAGGTCCTCCTCGCGCAGACCGTGCAGCCCGAGTCCGAAGCGACAGCAGTACACCGTGCCGCCCTCGGCGATGAAGGTCTCCAGCGAGGAGTTCATGTTGAGCTCGCCGGGGAATCCGGCGTCGCCGGCGGTCGGGAACCCGCGGGTGGCCATGCAGGCGAGCGTTCCGGGCCCGTAGAAGTAGATCGCGGACTCGAAGCCCTTGCGCAGGGCCCGGGTGGCCTGCAGGACCGCGACGAAGCTGACGCTCGACTCGTGCGGGATGCCGTGCACCAGGGTGAAGTAGGACTCGCCCTCCTCGGCCTGGTAGTCCGGGAAGATCTTGGTCGATCCGTACAGGTTGGTCCCGGCGGGCTGGGAGGGATGCGGGATCTCCTCCAGGGACTTCGCGATGTTCTCCTGGATCTGGGCGTCGATGTCGTCGGTCATGTCGTCTCCTGACGGGTGGGTGCGGATCCTGCGCCGGTCGACGGGGGTCGACGACCGGAGTTCGTGGAGGGGCTCATCCGTAGAGGGCCTCGAAGTTGCCCCGGAAGAAGGCCTGGGCCAGCTCGGGGTCGTGGGTCACGGCGGCGAGCCGCGCGTACTCGCCGGCGAAGTCGCCCCAGGGAGCGTCGGTGGCGAACAGGATGCGGTCGTGCCCGACCCCGCGTCGCTCGATCTCCTGCACGAGCCAGGCGGGGGCGAACCCGATGGTCCAGCTGGTGTCGGTGTAGACCTTCTTGCCCGAGGCGATCCAGTCGAAGAGCCGGCCACCGATGAGCTTCATGTGGCCGCTCATCCCGCCGCCCAGGTGGACGAGGTGGATCTTGGTCCGATCGCCGTAGCGCTCGACGAGCGTTCCGACCTGGTCGATGTCGGAGGCCGCTCCGGGCGAGGTGTGCACGTGCACCACGAGGTCGTGCTCCGCCGCGGTGGTGAAGATGCGGTCGAGCTCGACCTCGCAGTCCGGGTCGGTGGGGTGACCGCCGAGCAGGAAGCTGGTCTTGAGCGCCTTCACCCCCGTCTCGCCGACGAGGGCGAGCGCGGCGGTGTTGCGGTCGGCGTCGGCGGCCTTGGGCGAGACCCACAGGCCACAGGCCACCCGGTCGTCGCGCTCGGCGGCCTCCAGGGCGAGCGCGTTCAGCTCGAACGCCGCGTCGGGGATCGGGACGCCGTAGTTCGGCAGGACGAGCGCACGCTCGGTGCCCTCGGCGTCGAGGTCCGCGTAGAACTCCTCGACGGTCGCCTTCGCCGTCACGTCGGCGCGTACCGGTGGGCCCCCGTAGAAGGGGAACTCCGGGAGCCGGCCGATGTGGCGGTGCGCGTCCCACGTGGTGGCGGTCATGGGATCAGTTCACGCTCGCGGCGTTTCGCGATGGTTTCGCTCGGAATAAAGATCGCCTCCTCAACCGTTTCGCGACTGTTTCCGCGGCCTTTCTGTCCCTCGGGACCGCGGCGACCCGGCCCGCGGGACGGTGCGACGATGACGTCATGGACCTGGCGACCTTCGAGCGGCTGCTCGCCCCCGAGGGCCAGGAGCTGCTCGCCGAGGTGCACGAGCGGGCCGGAGTCGAGTCCGACCTCGCCCTGGGCACCCGGTTGCGCAGGACCCACGACGTCGAGCTCGTCGCTGCCGCCGTCACCCAGAACCACCTGCGCGGCAAGGCCGCCGCGAAGCTCGGCCCCGACGCCGGGCGTCTGTACCTCACCCACGACGCGCTCGAGCAGGCCACCCGCGCCCCGGTCGCCCGCCTGCGCGCCGAGCGGCTCGCCGGGGCCGGTGTCGGCGCCGTGCTCGACCTCGGCTGCGGCATCGGCGGTGACCTCATCGCCTTCGCACGGGCGGGACTTCGGGTCCGCGGCGTCGAACGCGACCCCGTCCGCGCGGCGATCGCCCGCGCCAACCTCGCCGCTCTCGAGCTGCCCGGCGAGGTGGTGGACTCCGACCTCGCCGACGTCGAGGCACTGCCCGAGGAGACCGTCTTCCTCGACCCCGCCCGTCGCGAGGGCAAGGGCCGGGTCTTCGACGTCGCCGCGATGAGCCCGCCGTGGGACGTCGTCACCGCGCACCTGGAGCGCGGCGCCGTCGTCAAGACGCTGC
>JBQGDU010000437.1:0-3181 GCA_052039245.1 Aeromicrobium sp.
GAGGTCCAGGACCACGAGTACCCACTCCTGACCCTGCTCGACGAGACCACCAGAACGATGGGAGCCGCATCATGACCACCTCCACCACCCCCATGAGCACGAAGCAGGTCGCCCCCGACCGCGCCGCGTCGCCGGCCCGTCACCGCTCGGTGACCCGCCGGCTCGTCACCACCGAGCTGAAGCTGCTGCTCCGCGACCCCATGACGCTCACCTTCGTGATCGTCTTCCCGATCGTCTCGATGCTGATCATCGGTGGTTCGTTCGGCACCGAGCCGGACGGTGCGTTCCCGGTGAACCCGTCCCACTGGTACGTCGCCTCGTACTTCACCGTCGTGATCGGTGCGACCGGGCTGATCATGCTGCCCGTGCACATCGCCTCCTACCGGGAACGGGGCGTCCTGCGACGCTTCGCTGCCGCCGGGTTCCCGCGGTGGTCCTTCGCGCTCGCGCTGCTCGTCATCGGACTCGCGGCGATCGCCGTCTCCGGTGCGCTGCTGCTCGCCGTCGCGGCGCCGGTCTACGGCATCCCGGAGGTCGAGGACCCGGTCCGCGTCGTGGCCGGGGTCGTCGTCGGATCGATCGCCTTCGTCAGCCTGGGCGTCCTGCTCGGGACGCTGCTGCCGTCCGCGCGGGCGGCCCAGGCCGTGGGTCTGCTGCTGTTCTTCCCCTCGTTCCTGCTCGGCGTGGGCGGTCCGCCGCCGGCCGTCATGTCGGACGTGCTGAGGGACATCTCCGAGAAGCTGCCCCTCGCGCTCACGACCGATGCGATCCGCGAGCCGTGGCTCGGGATCTCGACCGGGACGAGCGAGCTGGTCACGGTCGCGGTGATCGCCGTGGTCGCGATGGTGCTCGCCGGCCGTCGGACGGCACTGTGACCGCCCTATCCTCGTGACCATGATCGATCGGACAGTGCGAGCAGCGGCCACGGCCGCGCTCGCACTGTTCGCCGTCCTGGGCGCAGCCGTCAGCCAGTGGCCGCCCGTCGTCACGGTCCTCCTCATGACGGTGGTCATCGGCGCGGGCGTGCTCGTCACCTGGCGCGGCTCCTCCGGGCCCGCCCTGGTGGCGGTGCTGGCTCTCGCCGGGCTCGCCCAGTTCGTGCAGTGCCACGGCGAGCCCTCCAACCTCGGCTGGTTCGGGATCTGCGTCGTCACCGGCTGGATCGCGACGGAGTCGAGCCTGCGCACCGCCGTCCTGGGGTGTGGCGTGGCGGTGGCCGGTCTCGTCGGTGAGTGGCTGCTGCTGACGAGCGAGCCGGGTTGGGGTGCCTGGATCGCGGGCACCGTGTTCACCACCGTGGCCTGCGTGGCCGCCCGACGCCAGCGAACCCTGTTGGAGCAGCTGCGCGAGGCCCAGGCCGGACTCGCCGAGCGGAGCCGGGCGGAGGAGCGCAACCGCATCGCCGGCGAGATGCACGACGTCATCGGTCACGCGCTCACCGTCTCGGTGCTCCACGTGAGCAGCGCACGTCTCTCGCTCGACGAGGAGGATCCGCAGGCGGCCCGTGACTCCCTGCAGGAGGCCGAACGGCTGGCGAGGGAGAGCCTGGAGGAGGTGCGCGCCGCCGTGGGTCTCATGCGAGAACGCGACGGCGCAGACGTCCGGCCCCTCCCGGGAGCCGCCGACCTGGGCGACCTCCTCGACACCTTCCGACGCACCGGGGCCGAGGTCGTGCTCGACGTCGAGGGCGACCTGTCCGGCGTCGGCCCGACCCGCGGGCTGGTGCTCTACCGCATCGTGCAGGAGTCGCTGACCAACGCCGTCCGTCACGGCGACGGCTCCACCGTCCGGGTGGGTCTGAGGGTCGCCGAGCAGGACACTGCCGTGCGGATCGACAGCGGCACGGCCGGAGGGCGGGTCCCCCGGACGGGCACCGGCGCCGGAGCCGGCATCGACGGGATGCGCGAACGTGCCGAGGCCGTCGGTGGCCGTCTCCAGGCCGGTCCGGATCGCTCGGGCTGGCGCGTGGAGGCGGTGCTGCCGGCATGAGCAAGGAGGACAGGGCCGAGACCCCGGTGAAGGTCCTGCTGGTCGACGACCAGGAGCTCATCCGCACAGGGCTGCGCGGAATCCTGCGGTCACGGCTCGGTTTCGACGTCGTCGGCGAGCTGTCCGACGGTGGTGGCGTCGTCGAGGCGGTCGATGCCCTGGAGCCGGACGTCGTCGTGATGGACGTCCGCATGCCCGGAGTCGACGGGGTCGCCGCCACGAGGACGCTGCACGACGTCGAGGGTGCGCCGCCCGTCCTGGTGCTCACCACCTTCGAGGACGAGGATGCGCTGGCCGGGGCCCTGCGGGCCGGGGCGGCCGGGTTCCTGCTCAAGGGCGTGCCGGCCGAGGACCTGCAGCGCGCGGTCAGGACCGTCGCAGGGGGAGGCGCCTGGCTGGACCCCGCGGTGACGGGGCGGGTGCTCTCGACGTACCGCGATGGCGCGTCGCCGGTCACTGCCGGCGGCGAGGTCGACGTGCTCACCCCCCGTGAGCGTGAGGTGCTGGCGCTGATCGGCGCAGGTCTCAGCAACGCCGAGATCGCCGCCGAGCTCGTGCTCGGGGAGGGGACGGTGAAGACCCACGTGGGTCACGTCTTCGCCAAGCTCGACCTGCGTGATCGGGCCGCCGCCGTCGTCTTCGCGTTCGACCACGGTCTCGTACGTCCTGGCGCCCGCTGAGCCGGACTCAGGAGCAAGTCCTCGTTGCGCGAACAAGGCGACGAGCGGAGCTAGCGCGGCCGGTGGGCTCTTGTGAGTTCGGTAGGAGCGACGAACGGAGTGAGGAGAGGCGGCTGGACGCGGAGCTCTGCGGAGCGGACAGGGTGAGCGCGAAGCGGAGCGAGCGCGGCCGCCTACCACCGCTTCGCGGGTTCTCGCCCGTCGGGCTCGCTTCCGAACGACAGAAGGTCCGCGCCTTGCGGCACGGACCTTCATGTCGTTCTCCAGCGACCCCGACGGGACTCGAACCCGCGACCTCCGCCGTGACAGGGCGGCGCGCTAACCAACTGCGCCACGGGGCCTGGACGCTGTGCGGTCCCTCAGAACCGCGACCGCAACTGTAGCCCATCGGTGGTGCCCCGACCAAAACGGGGGCGGCGGGCCTCAGGGTCAGACCGGGCGGTCCCACGTGGGTACGCCGTGGGCGTGGGGCCCCCGGCGCCCGGGGGGCGAGGTGGGGGGGTCGGTCGGGA
>JBQGDU010000438.1:0-5047 GCA_052039245.1 Aeromicrobium sp.
GTCGTCGTTGCGCTTGATCGTCTGGGTGACGATGTCGCCGGTGCCTCGGCGGTAGAGGATGCGGGCCATGGACGGCACAGCGACCTGCTTCATGAAGGCCACCGTGAACAGCGCGTAGACGAGCGGCTCGCTGCCGTGCAACGTGACGATCGAGCGGCGGGCGAGCTCGGCGTGGTCGGCGCGGGGATCGAGGCCGGCCATCTCGCGGCGAACCTCGACGCCCCGTACCCGCCCTGCCGAGTCGCGGCGGCCTCGGATCAGCACGGCTGCACCACCGGCGCCGGTCGACCCGCTACCTCCACCGTCGCCCGGTCGGGGTCGTCGACAGGGGCCTCGCGGTCGAGCGTGCTCATCGGCGCCCTCCAGCGGTCGGGCGGTCGCTCGTCTCGACCGCCAGGTCGGGCCACACGGACCGGCCCATCGGGGCGGAGGTGGCGCCACGCTCACGCGGACGGTCGATGCCCACCGGACGCGGGAGAACACGTGGCGTGTCCATGATCCCGGCCATGATCCCGCCCACGACGGCGACGAAGCCCACCATCTCGATCTCCTATCAGGAACTGAGTCGTATCAGTTCCATTATGGTGGACACCGAGTGCTGATCTGTCAAGATGGGCGCATGTCGTCGACCGGGCCCACCTCGGAACGCCGCTACGGAGGGGTCGGGCCCGACGCGCGGCGCGAGCAGCGCCGTCAGCGACTCGTCCAGGCGGCCGTCGACCTCGTCGGCGAGGTCGGGGTGCTGGGACTCACCGTCGGGGGCGCGTGCCAACGCGCGGGACTGTCCAAGCGCTACTTCTACGAGGGGTTCGACTCCCTCGATGCGCTCGTGGGCGCCGCTCTGCGAACCGTGTTCGACTCCGTCAGCGTCGAGATCGACCGAGCCGGTGTCGATCCATCCTCGGGGATCGAGGAGCTCGTCGAGGCTGCCGTGCGGGCGGCCCTGGACGCCCTGGACGATCCGCGCGCCAGCCGGCTCTACCTCGAGGCCGCCAGCACGCCAGCGGGGCTCGCCGAGAAGGATCGTGCCGCTCAGTCGTTCGTCGACCAGATGCTGGCTCTGGTGGTGGACGATCCGGCCGATCCCGACGCGCAGCTGCTCGGCCACCTCGCTGTTGCCGGCGTGACCCACGTGGTGACGCTCTGGCTGCGGGGCGAGATCACCATGGACCGTGCTGCGCTGGTGCGTCGGTTGACCGACGTCGGACTCCTCACCGCACACCATCTGCAACGGCTCTGAGCTGCTCGACAGGCCACCGTCGGAAGGATCGGCGACTGTGCCGGCCGCGGCGCCCGCTCGAGGTCACCGCCGAACGATCCTGCCTTCGGGCCCCCACTCCGCAGCGTGAGGTCAGAGCGCCCGGCTCACTCCCACTCGATCGTTCCGGGCGGCTTGCTGGTCACGTCCAGCACCACCCGGTTGACCTCCTCGACCTCGTTGGTGATGCGGGTGGAGATCTGCTCGAGCACCTCGTACGGGAGCCGGCTCCAGTCGGCGGTCATGGCGTCCTCGCTGGAGACCGGACGCAGGACGATGGGGTGGCCGTACGTGCGGCCGTCACCCTGCACCCCCACCGAGCGCACGTCGGCGAGCAGCACGACGGGGAACTGCCAGATGTCCGAGTCGAGACCTGCCCGGGTGGTCTCCTCGCGCACGATGGCGTCGGCGCGACGCAGGATGTCGAGCCGCTCGGCCGTCACCTCGCCGATGATGCGGATGCCGAGGCCCGGCCCCGGGAAGGGGTGCCGTCCGACGATGGCCTCCGGGATGCCCAGCTGGCGCCCCACCTCGCGGACCTCGTCCTTGAACAGCGTCCGCAGCGGCTCCACCAGTGAGAACTCCAGGTCCTCGGGCAGGCCGCCGACGTTGTGGTGGCTCTTGATGTTCGCCGCTCCCTCGCCACCGCCGGACTCGACGACGTCGGGGTAGAGCGTGCCCTGCACGAGGAACTTGACGGGCGGTCCGGGGGTCGCGAGCACCTCGCGCTCGGCCTGCTCGAAGACCCGGATGAACTCCCGCCCGATGATCTTGCGCTTCTCCTCGGGGTCCGTCACACCGGCGAGGTGCCCGAGGAACTGCTCACGCGCGTCCACGACCTTGAGGTCGACGCCGGTGGCCTCGACGTAGTCCTGCTCCACCTGCTCAGCCTCACCCTGGCGCAGCAGGCCGTGGTCGACGAAGACGGCGGTGAGCCGGTCACCCACCGCCCGCTGCACGAGGGCGGTGGAGACGGCGGAGTCCACTCCACCGGAGAGTGCGGAGATGACCCGGGCCTCGCCCACCTCGGCGCGGATCTTCTCGACCTGCTCCTCGACGATGTTGACGCTCGTCCACGTGGGCCGGCATCCGGCGATCTCGAACAGGAAGCGCTCGAGGACCTCCTGGCCGTGCTCGGAGTGCATGACCTCCGGGTGCCACTGGACGCCGGCGATCCGGCGACCCGTGTGCTCGAACGCCGCGACCGTGGCACGCGGGGAGCGGGCGTTGACCGTGAAGCCCTCGGGAGCACCGACGACCTCGTCGCCGTGCGACATCCAGGAGACGAGCGAGGACGGCAGCGTGTCCAGCAGCGTGCCGGGCTCCAGCACCTCGACCGCCGTGCGGCCGTACTCACGCTGGCCGGTGCGAGCGACGTCGCCGCCGAGGGCCGCCGCCATCGCCATGAAGCCGTAGCAGATGCCGAAGACCGGCACGGAGCCGTCGACGAGCTCGGCGTCGAGACGCGGCGCGCCCGGCGTGTAGACCGAGGCCGGGCCACCGGAGAGGACGATGGCGCTGGGGTTCTTGGCGAGCATCTCCTCGACGGGCATCGAGTGCGGGACGATCTCGGAGTAGACCTTGGCCTCGCGGACCCGGCGGGCGATCAGCTGGGCGTACTGGGCACCGAAGTCGACGACGAGGACGAGGTCATGATCAGGCGTCACGCGGCCATCGTATCGGCGCAGGATTTTTCTCGATCACCCTCGTAACCCCCCGGCACACGTCTCGTTGGACCAGGCAGATCTAACTACACTCCCTCCCGTTAGATCGTCTGTGCCCGCTCCCAAGTGGCACAAGACAGAACCCGGCCCGTGATCTCCCTCCCGGCCGGGTTCTGTGCTTTCCGGGGGCCGGCGCACCCGAGCCACGACACCCGCCGCCACGACGGTCCCGAGCGCCCCGACGCGCTACATTGCCTGAGATGACGCTGCTCGAGATGGTGCTCCTGCTCGTCGCGCTGGTCCTGGCCGCCGGCCTAGCCACCACGGCGGCGCTGTGGCTCGTGGCTCGACGCCGGGTGGGGGCCCTGCAGCGTCGGCTGGAGGAGCTCCAGCAGCCGCGACCGGCCCGTCGCCGACGCCTCGTCCCCACGCCGTCGCAGGCTGTTCGAGGCGCCGTCGGCACCGCGATCATGGTCAAGGACCACGGGATCGGAGGAGTCCTGCGGGGCTCCATCGAGGAGCTGGCGGGATGGGCCGACGTCGAGCGACCCGACCTCGTGCGCATCGCCGCCCTCGACGGCACGGTCACGATCCTGTTCTCCGACATCGAGGACTCCACCACCTTGAACCACGACCTCGGCGACCGCGCCTGGGTCCAGCTGCTCACCAAGCACGACCGCATCGTCCACCGGGCGGTGGAGCGTCACGCCGGACACGTCGTGAAGACGCAGGGTGACGGCTTCATGGTCGCGTTCGGCAGGCCTGACGAGGCGGTCCGGGCCGCGCTGGACGTGCAGCGCGAGATCGCCGCCGTGCGCTCAGGTTCCCGCCTGGCAGGCGTCCGGGTGCGCATCGGGGCGCACCGTGGCGCTGCCGTGCACCGTGACAACGACCTGTTCGGGCGCAACGTCGCCATGGCGGCGCGCGTCGCGGGGGAAGCCGACGGAGGCGAGGTGCTCGTGAGCGACGCCGTGCTGGAGAGGCTGTCGGAGGAGGAGTTCCGCGTCGGTCAGGCGCGGACCGTCCGGCTCAAGGGCGTTCCCGGCGAGCACGAGGTCCACCCCGTCGAGTGGTGGGTCACCGACTGAACCGGGTCCGCCCGTCCGCGACTCAGCGCTCTGCGGGATAGCCCTCGCGGAGCAGATCGGTGAGCGCCGGGCCGGTGGGAGTCCAGCCGAGGTCGCTGCGCGCCTTGGCGCCCGAGGCCTGCTGGTCGAGCAGGAGCGCCTCACCGAAGCCTCCGAGCCGTTCGCGCGTCGCGGCCTCCCCCTCGGGCGCCAGCTCCGCGCCCGTGGCCGCGGTGATCGCCTCGCCGAGCTCCCGCACGGTGGGGTTCTGGCCGTTGACGCCGAGGTAGGCCTGAGCGCCCGGACCGTCGAGTGCCGCGACGTAGAGATCGGCCAGGTCGTCGACGTGCACCGTCGTCCAGTGCTGCTCGGCGGTGCCGACGAGCGGGAGGGGGCTCTCCCCCTGCAGGAGGGCGGGGATGCCCGCGCCGTAGCCGTAGACGATGCCCGGCTGGATCACCGACGCGCGCACCGAGGACTCGAGCAGCCGCTGCTCGAGCGGCACCCGCCATGCGGTGAGCGGCGGCGGGTTCGGGGCGTCGGCCTCGGTCAGATCGTCTCCCGAGCCGTACGTCCAGACGCCGCCGGTGAGCACGAACGGCTTGTCCGTGTCGCCGAGCGCCGCGATCACCGCGTCGACGACGGCCGTGTTGAGCGCCTGGTCGTCGGCATCGCCGCCGGCCGCGGTGTGGATGGCGGCATCGTGCTCCCCGAGCCGTTCAGCGACCCAGCGGGCGTCGGACAGATCCCCCACGACGCCCGTGGCACCTGCTGCCTCGACGCTCTCGCGCGAGCTCTCGCTGCGCACGATCGCCGTGACGTCGTGTCCGGCCTTCGCGAGCGCGCGCAGGACCGCTGATCCGATGTACCCGGTTCCTCCGGTGAGCAGAATCCTCATGGTTGCTTCAACCAACGATCCGACGGACCTGTTCCCAGATCTGTGAGCCCCGGCCCCCCAGCCGGCGCGCTGGGGGGCCCGGGCGCCCACCCCGTGGGGGGCGGCGCAGAGCCCGCCCCCGCGCGGCAGGCGCCGCGCGGCCCGGGCGGCGGCGGGGCCG
>JBQGDU010000439.1:0-2833 GCA_052039245.1 Aeromicrobium sp.
GTGATGACCACGTTCGGCGAGGGCCGTCCGGCAGAGCGCAGCCGACGACGCTGGGTCTCGTCGCCGTCGAGGACGTGATGGTGGGGAAGGAGCATCGCCACGGGGGCGACCTCGCTCTGGGCGTACATCTGGTGCAGCACCGGCCCGAACAGCTGGATGGCGCCGCGCATCGTGCGCTCGGAGATGGGCGATCCCGCATAGGTCAGGCACCGCAGGCTGGAGTAGTCGCGCGTGCGGGCCTCGGAGTGCTCGAGCACCTTCTGGATCATGGTGGGCACCATCGCGGTGTAGGTCGCTCCCTGGGTCTCGACCAGCTCGCCGAAGCGCGCCGGGTCGAAGGCGCCCATGGGAACGATGCGCGCACCCACCGCGATCATCCCCCACAGGTAGGCGACGTTGAGGTGCGCGAGCGACCCGGCGGCCAGGTAGACGTCCCGCTCGGAGATCTGCGGTGTCATCCAGCGCCACTCGGAGTTGTAGGCCAGCCAGTCCTCGATCGTGTAGTAGATGCCCTTGGGGCGCCCCGTGGTGCCGCTGGAGAACCGGATGATGTGCACGTCCCGCGGATCGGCCTGCACCATCGGCACCTGCTGGTCCGAGCGGGCCAGCAGGTCGTCGTAGCGCGTCAACCCCTCCACCGACTCCGCCCCGAGGACGAGCACCGCGGCGAGCCCGTCGAGCTCGGGGAGCCGCTCGGCGATCTGCGGGAGGTGCTTCGGGTCGACGATGAGGACCCGGGCGTCGAGCTTGCGCAACAGGTAGGCGTTCGTCTCGGCGGTGTAGTAGGTGTACAGCGTCGCGACCGGGGTGTTGCCGAGGGCGCAGGCGGCCGCGATCTCCACCGTCTCGAAGACGTTGTCGGACAGCACTGCCACTCGGTCGGTCGGTCGGACCCCCAGGTCGGCCAGCCCGTTCGCCAGGCGCGAGGCTCGCTGCAGCATCTCGCCGTACGTGAGCTCCCTGCCCTCGAAGGACACCGCCACGTTGTCGCGGTAGATCTGCCCGGACGTCCTCACCATCGTGGCCATGTCCATGGCGTTGCCCTCCTCGATTCGGCGAGCCTCACCGTCGGCGTCCGGCCTGCGTACGGACAACCCACGTTCGGTCATGTCGGACGCGTGTTGCTCCGGTCATCGGGGACGTCGAGGGTGCCTGACAGCTCGGCGAACGCCCGGGCCGTCAGTGAGAACGGGGTCCCCTCCATGAGCATCCACCACCTTCGACGCGCCGTCGCCGCCACGGCCTCCCTCGCCCTTGTCGCGACCGTCGGCGCCTGTTCCGGCACCGAGGTCGCCGACGACGAGCTGGTGATCGGGACGATCATGCCGATGAGCGGTCCGCAGCAGGCCCTCAGCAACTCCTACCGCAGCATGTCCGCCTACTTCGACGCCGTGAACGAGGCCGGCGGCATCGACGGCGTCAAGATCAAGCTGGTGGTCCAGGACGACCAGTTCAACGCCGTGAACACCCCCGCCGCCGTGCGGTCACTCGTCGAGAAGGACGAGGCCCGGATGCTGTGCGCCAACCAGGGATCAGCGACCTACAACGCGATCGCGCCGTACCTCACGCAGCGCAGCATCGGCTCGGTGCCCATGTCGGGGGAGTCCAGTCTGTTCGACGCCGAGTCGACGGGGTTCCAGCTGCTCACGCCGTACGAGCTCACCGGTGCACACCTCGTCCGACACGCGGTGGAGGAGATGGACCTGAGCAAGATCGCCGTCGTCTACACCGACGACGGGATCGGCACGCCGTTCCGGGCCGGCGCCCTCGCCGAGCTCGACGAGCTCGGGCTCGAGCCCGTTGCCGAGATCAAGGTGAACGCCGCTGCCGCGGACCAGGCACCAGCGGCCGCACGACTGCGCGAGTCCGGGGCCGAGATCGTCCTGTTCAACCACGTCGCTCCGGTCGTCTCCCAGCTGGTTCGCTCCACCGACCGCCTCGGCTACGAGCCGCAGTGGGGTCTGACGTACGCGACGCTGAACAAGCAGCTGGCCGACCTCAGCGGGGACACCCTCGACGGCCGGGCCGTCTTCGCGACGCCGTTCCCGGACTCCGAGGCCCCCGAGCTCGAGGAGTACCGCGAGACGATGGAGCGCGAGCACCCGGAGACCGATCGCACGGACTTCCTGACGGTGGAGGGCTGGGTCGTCGGCTCCGTCTGCACCGACGTGATCGAGCGCGCCGTGCGCAGCGCCGGCGGGGTGCCCAGCTCCGAGGAGCTGCTCGAGGCGCTGCAGAGCACGTCGCTCGACAACGACTTCGTCACCGACCTCACCTGGACCGACGAGGAGCGTCTGGGCCAGCGATCCCTGCAGGTGGTCGAGCTGCGCGACGACGCATTCGAGACCGTGGCGGACCTGCGGCCCGCACCGGACGTCCCGACCGAGTGACCCGCGCGTCGGCCCGTCCCGGAGTCCCGAACGCTCCTGGCGGGCCGACTGCGCCGGACCTAGCGTCCGAGCCGTCCGTTCATCGATCTTCAGGAGCACGCGTGCAGCCCTTGACCTCCTCCGACGACCTGCTGGTCGACTCCCTGCCCCCGGGAGCCGACGAAGCCTTCTTCGACCGCTTCTACTTCAATCTGCACGGCGACTCGCCGACGCCTCTGCTCATGATCGGCGCGGGCACGTACCCCGGTGTGTCGGTGGTCGACGGCTACGTGCTTCTGGTCCTCGACGACGAACAGAGGAACCTTCGGTTCTCCACCGAGGCGGACGGTGCCGCGAACGGCGTCGGGCCTCTGACGTGGTCCGCGGAGGAGCCGCTGCAGCGCTGGCGTCTGCAGCTCGGGCCGAACCCCCACGACGTCGAGTGCGACGTCACGTGGACCGCG
>JBQGDU010000440.1:0-2145 GCA_052039245.1 Aeromicrobium sp.
TCGGTGCTGGCGCTCGAGGAGTTCTTGGAGCCGCGACTCGTCTGCGAGTCGGGGGTCCTCGCATGACCGCGATGGCGGGCTCGCCCGGGACGGTCGACGTCGTCGTCGTCGGCGCGGGCTTCGGCGGGATGTTGACGACGAAGCGATGCCTCGACGCTGGTTTGGACGTCGTCGTCCTCGAGACTGGTGACGACGTCGGAGGCACCTGGTACTGGAACCGTTATCCCGGTGCGCGATGCGACATCCGGAGCGCGGAGTACTCCTACTCCGTCGATCCCGACCTCGAGCAGGAGTGGACCTGGACCGAACGCTTCGCAGCGCAGCCGGAAATCCTCTCCTACGCCCGCCACGTCGCGGAGCGGTGGGGGCTCTACGAGCACATCCGGTTCGGTTCCACGGTGGTCGAGGCAGCGTGGGACGTCGACGCACGACGCTGGTAGCTCGTCGACGCCGCAGGGACGGTGTGGGGCGCGCGTTACTGCGTCTGGGCCACCGGCCCGCTCTCCGTGCCGAAGACCCCCGACGTCGTGGGGATCGACGACTTCGCGGGCGAGGTCTACACGACCGGAGCCTGGCCGCACGACGACCCAGATCTCTCGGGCGTTCGCTGCGGCGTGATCGGCACGGGCTCCAGCGGCATCCAGACGATCACGGCTCTCGCGGACGTCGTCGGCGAGTTGCACGTGTTCCAGCGGACGCCCAGCTTCACGCTGCCGGCGCGCAACGCGACGGTCGACGAACAGATCGACCGTGAGGTGAAGCGCACCTACGCCGAGATCCGTGAGCGGGCTCGATCGATGCCGAACGGGCAGGCGACCTACCGCTCGGACGTCCCGTTGATGTCGCTGCCGCCGAGTGAGCGCGACCGTCGCCTGCAGGAGCAGTGGGACCGCGGCGGCATCGGGCTCCAGGCGACCTTCGCGGACGTCATGACCGACCGGCACGCCAACGACTACGTCGCGGCGTTCGTCAAGGATCGGGTGCGCGAGCTGGTCGACGACGAGAGGACGGCTGACCTGCTGCTGGCGCTCGACGAGCCGATCGGCGCCCGCCGGGTCTGCATCGACACCGGCTACTACGACGTGTACAACCGACCCCACGTCCGGCTCGTCGACCTGCGGAGCGCGCCGATCGAGCAGGTGGAGGCGAAGGGGATCCGCACGGCGGAGGGACTCACCGAGCTCGACGTCATCGTTCTCGCCACCGGCTTCGACGCCATGACCGGTGCTCTCGCGCGCATCGACCTTCGCGGACGCGGCGGTCGCCGCCTCAGCGACGACTGGTCGGACGGGCCGCGGACCTACCTTGGCCTGATGGTCGCGGAGTTCCCGAACATGTTCCTCGTCGCCGGCCCGGGGAGTCCGTCCGTCGCGATGAATGTCATCCTCGCGATCGAGCACAACGTCGAGACGATCTTCGACCTCATGGGGCGCGCCGAGCGTCTCGACGCGAGCGTGATCAGCGTTGAGGAGTCGGCGCAGGAGGAGTGGACCCGGCACGTCGCTGAGGTCGCGGAGGGAACCCTCTTCGTTGAGGGCAGCTCCTGGTACTCCGGTGCCAACGTGGAGGGCAAGCCGCGCGTCCTGATGCCGTACTTCGGGGGCTTCCCGCGGTACGTGAGTGCCGTCGACGCCGCACGGCGCGACGCCTATCCCGGCGTGACGTTCTCGTGAACCTGCCCATAGCGGCCGAGGGCGGTCTGACGCCGGAGTCCTCGGCTGTCGCTCGGCTGATCGGCGAGGCACTGGGCGGACGGCTGCGCGAGCTCGGCGTGGACGGGCTCCGGGCCTTCGTTGAGGCGCGCCGCCCGCGCCGTCTGCCGAGCCTGCACGCAGTCGTCGCCCAGGAGGTCCCCACCCGGCACGGCTCCTCCGCGGTCAGGGTCTACAGGCCCGGACCGGACTCCCTCGGGACGGTTATGTACATGCACGGAGGTGGCTGGGTGGCCGGAGGCCTGGACGGCCACGACGACGTGTGCCGGGTCTTGGCGGACCGCAGTGGCGCCACCGTCGTGTCCGTCGACTACCCGCTGAGCCCCGAGCACCGTCATCCCGTGGCGGTCGAGGCCTGTGCGGACGTGCTCACCTGGATCGAGTCGGGACCCGATGTCCTGGCTCGACGTCCCGGGTCGGGCGTCGTGCTGGC
>JBQGDU010000441.1:0-2558 GCA_052039245.1 Aeromicrobium sp.
GCGTTGGCGAGCACGGCCTGCGAGCCGAGTTCGGCCATCGTCTCGGGGAGGACGGCCTTGACCGTCGCCCGGGTGCCGACGGGGACGAACGCCGGCGTGCGGATCTCGCCGTGCGGGGTGCTGATGACCCCGGTGCGTCCCGAGCCGTCGCGGAGCCGGCTGCCGATGCTGAACACGCGCCCCATCCAACCACAATTTCAGGTCGGTGAGGTATTGGCGGTGGGCGGCTCGTCAGAGAGGCGCCAGGGGCCGGAGCGCCCACACGAGCGTTCCCGCGCAGACGAGGAGGAAGATGACGCTCCAGAGCGTGGCCGGAAGGTGTCTGAGCCGGGCGAGGACGTCCGCGTCGCTCGTGCGGCTGCGACTGCGCCGTCGATGCGTCCAGAGGTCGACGCAGGCGCGCACCGCACCGACGAGCAGGATCCAGGCGACCGTGGCGACGACCAACCCCTGCAGGCGAGGGTCGGCGTACCAGACCAGGGCGGCCGTCGCGGCTCCCGCGGCGAGCACCACGAGCACGCCGTACCAGTTGCGGATGAACGCCAGGACGAAGCCGACGACACCGAGGGCGAGGTAGGAGGCCCAGGCGACGTGATCATGGCGGACGAGCACGAGCGTCCCGGCGCCGAGGGCCGTCGGCGCGACGTAGCCGGCCGCGGCGGTGAGCACCATCCCCGGCCCGGTGGGACGGCCGACCGACGTCGTCAGGCCGGACGTGTCGCGGTGCAGCCTGTTGCCGTTGAGACGTCTCCCGGTGGCGAGGGCCGCGGCGGCGTGACCGGCCTCGTGGACGAGCGTGACCAGGTGGCGCACGGCGTGCCAGGTCGCCGGGACGAGCGCGAGGCCCGCTCCAAGGAGCAGGGCCCACAGCTCGGGGCTCAGAACCGACTCGTCTCGTGAGGGGCGGGCCTCGGCGGAGGCGTCACGATCGTGCCTCGGGAGCGGACGACCGGCCCGTCGGGCGCCGTCCGCTCACTCCGGCGCCTCGGTGGGAGCCGGTGTGGGACGCTGCGTCGGCGTAGGGGTGGGCGTGGGGGTGGGAGCCGGCGTCGAAGGAGGTTCGGTCTGCTGCTCGCCCCGCGGGTGCTGCGAGACTCCTCCGTCGTCGGAGTCGGTGTCGGAGTCGTCGGTGCCGGAATCCGCGTCGTCATCGGCGTCGAAGCCACTGCGGCCGTCGTCCTGCTGGCCCTGGCCGGAACCGGACGACGACCCGCCGCCGAAGGGGCTGGTGATCCGCGCGTTCTCCGCGTTGGCACCGAAGGAGCGGTCCGAGACCTGCTCGTACCCCACGATGGCGACCAAGGAGATGACGAGGACGACGACGGTGGAGACCACGATGCGTCGCCACGGCGGCCCCGTGGGTTCCTCCTCGAGGATCTCGGCGTCGGCGATCTCGCCGTCCGTCTCCTCGTCGACCTCCGCGAGCGCGGCGGCCGTGTCACCCTCCTCGACCGGCTTCTCGACGACCTCGCCGTCACTGGTCTGCACCACGAGAGTGCGTCCCTTGTGCAGGGTGTTGGCGTAGAACGCCGAGGAGATGCTCACCACGAGACTGCCGAGCGCCGCCCCGATGATCGTTCCCGCCACGCCGAGGAAGGAGGCCACCCACGCCGACGTCATGGCAGCCAGAGCACCGGCCAGCACCTGGAAGGAGGACAGGCCGGAGAGGAAGGAGGAGCGTTGCGACATCACCTCAAGCCTAGGGCTCGTCGCCGAGGAACCAACGTGATCCCGCTCGCCTCGGCCAGTCTGCGAGGAACTGTCGGTGACCGTTGACAGACTGCTCGACATGGATCTCGTCATCGTGCTGCTCGTCGGTCTGCTGGTCGGACTCGCCCTCGGCGTCCTCGGTGGGCTGCTCCTCGCGCGGTCGCGGCAGGTCGAGCCGTCGGACGTCGGTGAGGACCCCGCCCTCGTCGAGGCGCGGCACGACGCGGCCTTGGCGCAGGTGCGCCACGACGAGGCCGCTGCGAGGGCCCGGGTCGAGAACGAGCTGGCCTCGGCGCGGGCGTCGCTGGAGGGCGTGCAGCGCGAGATCGAGGCCGTGCGTGAGCAGTACCGCGAGACCGTCGAGGCCCACCGCCGCGAGGCGAGGCAGCGCGAGGCGGCCTCGGAGTCCGAGACCAAGGTGCTGGAGAAGCTCGCGCCGGTCACGTCACAGCTGCGCTCCATGCAGCAGAAGGTCGAGGAGATCGAGAAGCAGCGTGCCGGCCAGCACAGCGCTCTGTCCGAGCAGCTGCGCATGTCCCAGGTCACCGCGGAGAAGTCCCGGCAGGCGGCCGAGGCACTCTCGTCGGCGCTGCGCAACAACAGTCAGCGCGGGGCCTACGGTGAGACCCAGCTGGCGTCGCTGGTGGAGTCCGCAGGGCTGCTCAAGCGCATCGACTACTCCACCCAGGAGTCCATCACGGCGGACACCGGGGCGCGGCGCCCGGACATGGTCGTCAAGCTGCCCTGGCGCAAGCAGATGGCCATCGACGCGAAGGTGCCCTTCGCCGCCTTCATCGAGGCCCACGAGACCGATGAGGGGAACCACCGCGCCCGGCTGCTGAAGCAGC
>JBQGDU010000442.1:0-13802 GCA_052039245.1 Aeromicrobium sp.
GCTACGGCGCCCACTTCGCCCCCGGCGTGTGGACGAGCTACGGCGACGTCCTACGCGAGCCCATCGGCCCGATCCATTGGGCTGGCGCCGAGTACGCCGAGGAGTGGAACGGCTACATGGAAGGTGCCGTGCGGTCCGGCACCGCCACCGCGGCCGGCATCCTGGCCAGACCCGGCGGCCGCTAGTGATCAATGCGTTCACCTCGCGGTTCGAATAAGAGCCATAAGGAGACACTTTGGCGGAGGATAGGGGATTCGAACCCCTGAGAGCTTTCACTCAACCCGCTTTCCAAGCGAGCGCACTAGGCCACTATGCGAATCCTCCGCCCACGAGAATACCGGGCCGGTCCCCGCTTGGGCACACGGGGGACCCCTCCGTATGATGGGCGCCAGCCCCTCGCGTGGCGTCACCTCACCCAACTCCCCCAGGGCCGGAAGGCAGCAAGGGTCAGTGGGCTCTGACGGGTACGCGAGGGGTCTTCACGTCCCCGCTGCCTCAACCGTCTGTTCGCCTGGTGCCGAGGACGTCGACGACTTCCGGCGAAAGCCGTTTCGCCGTGGCTCGGGCGGCGTACCCTCTGCGAGGCGGCCGAGCCCGGTCGCCACGCGTCCCAGGAGTCCGCATGAGCCAGCCGCCCGTCGTCCCGCCGCCCCCGGGAGCCCTCGTGCCTCTCGGGAAGATCCGCAGCACCGGCGGATGCATCGGTCTGACGATCGTGACCCTCGGGTTCTACACCTGGTACTGGTACTTCAAGACCCACGAGGAGATGAAGAATCACACCGGTCAGGGTCTCGGAGGAGGCATCGCGCTCGTGCTCGCCATCTTCGTCGGCATCGTCATGCCGTTCCTCAGCTCGAGCGAGGTCGGCAACCTGTACGAACGTCGCGGTCAGCGACCGCCCGTCACGGCCGTCACCGGCCTGTGGGCCCTGTTGCTCGGCTGGTTCTTCTTCGTCGGCCTGATCGTCTGGTTCGTCAAGACCAACGGAGCGCTCAACGCCTACTGGCGCAGCCAGGGCGCCCCAGCCTGACGGCCCATCCCGACGGCACGGCCTGACGGCCTCCCCGACAGCACTGCCCGACCGCACGACGACGGCCCCGGCCGCTCCACCCGTGAAGGGGAGCAGCCGGGGCCGTGATTCGTGGCCGGTCAGCCGATCGGGTCGACGACGCCGTGCCCGCCCACCGTGGAGGCCAACGACTCCAGGTGCTCGGAACCGGCACCCAGCGTGTGCTCGATGGCGGTCAGTCGACTCACGTAGTGACCGACCGAGTACTCGGCCGTCATGCCGATGCCGCCGTGCAGCTGGATGGCCTCCTGGCCGATGTGCCGCGCCGCGCGGGAGACCTGCAGCTTCGCTCGGTGGGCCGCCTCCAGGGCCCGTTCGGGCTCGTCGGCGAGCACCATCGTCGCCCACGTGACCGTGCTGCGGACGAGCTCCATCGAGACGTACATGTCCGCCGCGCGGAACGTGAGCGCCTGGAACGTGCTCAGCGGCACGCCGAACTGCTTGCGGGTCTTGAGGTACTCGACCGTCGTGCGCAGCGCGAAGTCCATCGCCCCCAGAGCCTCGTGGCACAGGGCGATCTGTCCGCGGGCGACGGCCTTCGCCACCGCGTCGGACGCGTCGGCCGACGGGTCGCCCAGCGGCGTCGCCGCGGTGCTGGAGAACGTGACCGTGGCGGCGCGTCGACCGTCGTGCGTCGCGTAGCCGGTGCGCTCCGCCGCCGGGCCGTCGACGAGGAACACGCCGGTGCCCGCGTCGGTGCGCGCAGTCACGACGAACAGGTCGGCACGTGCTCCGTGCAGCACCGGAGCCTTGACGCCGGAGAGGGTCCAGTCGTCCCCGGAGGACGACGCCGTGACCGGCTCGCCCAGGTCGTCGTGGGCGAAGGCCAGCACGAGCTCGCCCGCCGCGAGCCGACCGATGACGTCGGCGCGCTGCTCGGCGTCGCCGAGGTCGGCGACGAGGCCACCGGCGAGCAGTGTCTCGACGTACGGTTCCGGCGCCAGGACGCGTCCGATCTCCTCGGCGACGACGCAGACCTCCACGGGCCCGGCGCCGAACCCGCCGTCCTCCTCCGAGAACGGCAGGCCGAGGGCGCCCAGCTCGGCGAGCCGTCCCCAGGTCTGCTCGGAGAAGCCCGGCTCGTCCTTGACGACCTCGCGGCGGGTCTCGGTGGATTCGTAGGCCGAGTTCAGCAGGCCGCGGACGGCGTCGCGCAGAGCCTTCTGCTCGGAGTCGAGGGTGAAGTCCATGGTTGCCTCACAGTCCCAGGATGGTCTTGGCGATGATCTGACGCTGCACCTCGTTGGAGCCGCCGTAGATCGACGCCTTCCGGAAGTTGAGGTACTGCGGGGTGGCCACGCGGGCCCATTCCGGCACGTCCGACCCGTCGCCCGCGCCGGACGCGAGCGAGAGCGGACCGGCGAGGTCGACGACGAGCTCGGTGACCTCCTGCTGCAGCTCCGTGCCCCGCAGCTTGAGCACCGACGACGCCGGGTGCGGCTTGCCGTCGGCGGAGTGCGCGACGACGCGCAGTGCCGTCAGCTCCAGCGCCAGCAGCTCGTTCTCCAGCTCCGCGACGCGGGCGCCGAGCAGGGGGTCGGACTCGAGTCGGTCCCCGGCGTACTCCTTGGCCTGAGCCAGGATCCGCTTCGTCGACCCCACCGGGGCGACGCCGACGCGCTCGTTGCCGAGCAGGAACTTGGCGTAGTCCCAGCCCTTGTTCTCCTCGCCGACGAGGTTCTCGGCGGGGACGCGCACGTCCTCGAAGAAGACCTCGTTCACCTCGACCCCGCCGTCGATCAGCTCGATCGGGCGGACGGTCAGGCCGGGGGAGGTCATGTCGATGAGGAGCATCGAGATGCCCTTCTGCTTCTTGGCCTCCGGGTCCGTGCGGACGAGGGTGAAGATCCAGTCGCCGTACTGCCCGAGGGTCGTCCACGTCTTCTGCCCGTTGACGACGTACTCGTCGCCCTCGCGGACGGCGCTCGTGCGCAGCGACGCGAGGTCGGACCCGGCGTCGGGCTCGGAGAAGCCCTGCGACCACCAGATGTCGAGGTTGGCCGTGGCGGGCAGGAAACGCTCCTTCATCTCCTGCGACCCGAAGGCCGCGATGACCGGGCCGATCATGCTGGCGTTGAACGCGAGCGGCAGCGGGACGCACGCGAGCTGCATCTCCTCGTGCCAGATGTGGCGCTGCAGCGGCGTCCAGTCCTTGCCACCCCACTCCACGGGCCAGCCCGGGACGGCCAGCCCGGCGGCGTTCAGCGTCTGCTGCGCGCGCACGATCTGGTCCTTGGACAGCTCGCGTCGGGCGGCGACGGTGTCGCGGATGTCCTGGGGGATCTCGGAGGTGAAGAACGCGCGCATCTCCTCGCGGAACGCGGCGTCCTCCTCGGAGAGTCGGAGCTTCATGGGTGACCTCGCTAGGGGTGGAGCCCGGCACCCGGCAGGACGCGGTACCGGCCGGCTCGGGCGCTAAGCGCTTGCTTATGTGAAGCGTAACCCGTCGTCCGGGTCGCGGCCAGGCTCGAGCGTCCTCAGCGTCGACTGCGCGCGCGCAGCGGACCGACGAGGCGGGGGCCGGAGAGCCGCCGCTCGAGCCGTCGTGCCTCACGACCCAGGGGCTGTGCCGCGTACTCGCCCAGCAGGACTCCGGCGGACAGCGCGATGGCCACGCCTCCCGCGGTGATCATCGGGAGCACCCCGGAGATGTTCTCGGCCGCGAGCAGGGAGAGCGAGCGGTAGATCGAGAGCCCGGGGAGCAGCGGGACGATGCACGAGACGATGACGATGAGCGGTGGCACCCGGATGGCGCGGGCCGCTGCGTAGCTCACGAACCCGATGCCGACGGCCGCGATCCCGGCGGCGGGGGCGCGATCCATCCCGTTCTGGGTGAGCACGAACCACACTCCGGCGGCGACGCCGGCGATGGCAGCCACCGGGAGGGCCGCGCGCAACGGGGAGTACGCCGAGATCGCGAAAGCGCCGGCGCAGATCGCGGCGCCGGCGATGACCGCCGGGAGGCGGGAGAGGCCGGCTGATCCCGGGTCGAGCTGGAAGTCCACGCCCAGCATCCCGCCGAGTCCCAGGCCCATGCTGACTCCCACGATGATGCCGATCGTGGCGATCATGACTTCCATGACGCGGGCGTTCGCCGTGATGTAGAAGCCGGTCAGGGCGTCCTGGATCGAACCGACGAACCCCAGTCCCGCCAGCAGGGTGACGATCGTCGTGGAGACGACGAGCGACGGGTCGATCGGGATCGGGGTCGCGGCCGCGCCCACGGCGAGCATCGTCGCCAGCAGCGCTCCCGCCACCTGGGAGTAGAACAGCGGCAGGCGTCGGCGCTCGAGCTGACGCTGCAGCACCTCGATGCCCGCGGCCGCGATGCCGGCGGCGACCATCACGACCCAGTCGCCGCCCAGCAGCATCGCGACCCCCAGACCCGTGAGCCCCCAGGCGAAGGTCGTGATCCAGCGCGGGTAGGGCCGCCCGGTGGAGGAGATGCGGGCGATCTCGGCGGCTGCCTCGTCTCGGTCCGCCCGACCTGCCAGCAGCTCGGACACGAGCAGGTCGACGGCGGTCAGGTCGGCGTAGTCGATCTCCCGGTGGGTGACGTGGCGACGCAGCGTGACGGGAGGATCGTCCACCGCCGCCTGATGACTGAGGGTGAGCGTCGTGAACGTGACGTCCACGAGCGTGTTGCGCAGACCGAGGTGGTGGCAGACCGACGACATCGTGGCGTGGACGTCCGCCGCGCCGGCGCCGTTGGACAGCAGCAGCTCCCCGATGCGCAGCGCGAGATCGAGAGTGCGCTGGGTGTCTCGCAGGTCGCTCACACGCACATTGTGGAGGCTCCGGCCTCGCGTCGGCCAGGGGGCCCGGCAGTCGGCGCGGGCGCCTCGCTCAGTCGTCGATGAGGCCCTGCTTCTCGGCCTCGGCGACGATCCTTCGGACGTTCTCGATCCGGCCGCAGTCGGCCTCGATCTGCCGGTTCCGCTCCGCGGCGAAGCGCTCGCCGAGGTCGCTCAGCACCTGCGGTCCGAGCTCCTCGCGGGCGGGGTTCAAGATGGTGAGCTCCTCCTCGACGAGGTGATGGTTGACGAGCGAGGAGAGCTCCTCCACGGCGTCGGCCCACTTCTGCGTGTCGGTGCTGGCGCACTCCATGACGGCCAGGAGCGCCTCGTTGCCCTCGGCGTGCTCGTGCTCGCCGTGGTCCGCCTCGTCGGCGTCGACCGCTCGACGCTTCTTGAGCTGGGGGTACACGTGACTCTCCTCGGCCTCCGCGTGGGCGACGTGCAGCGCGGCGAAGGCCCGCAGCACCGCGGGGCGGTCCGCCTCGCTCGAGCGGAGCTGACGGAGCAGGTCCTCGAACCGGCGGTGGTCGTCGAGGATGAGGTCGACGACGTCGCCGGAGAGCGGACGGCCGATGTCGATGGTGGTGTCCTGAGCCATGCCGCCACGCTAGGTGCGCGCCCGGTGCGACGCATCCGGAACCCGCGTCGGGCTGAGGGTGCGCCCATCGCGGTGCGGCGCCACAGTGGGAGACATGGCGATCACGCACTACCTGCAGACCCACCTGGCCGGCTCCGAAGGCGGCGTGCGGTTGTTCGCCCGCGCCGCGCGGACGCAGACCCATCCGGACACGCGGCGCGTGCTCGAGCGGATCCACGCCGAGGTGCTCGATGAGCGTGCGTGGCTGCGTGACCTGCTGAGGGGGCTCGGCGGCTCGCCGAGCAGGCTGCTCACCGCGGCGAGCATCACCGGGGAGCGAGTTGGCCGCCTGGTGCCGCACGGTAGCCTCCTGCACCGGACGGCGATGACCGACCTGACCGAGCTGGAGGCCCTGCGGACCGCGGTGTCGGGCAAGCTCGCCGGGTTCGAGGCGTTGCTCGCGGTGGCCGACGCCCACGACGTGGTCGACGCGGTGCTGGTCACCCAGTACCGGGACCAGGCGCTCGACCAGCTCGAGCGTCTCGCGCCGGTGCATCGTGAGGCCGCCTCGCGGGCGCTGGGTTGACCGGACGCCCGGGCGCTGGACGGACCGCAGTGGTGGGGCGTGCCGGACGCGGCGGTTCTGCGATGATCGACCTGTGACGACCGGTGACCGTCCTGCCCTGGGGGAGACCAGCGGGGCGCTGCTCGTCTTCTGGTCCTCGGCCGCGGTCCTCGTGATCGAGCTCGTCGCCCTGCGACTGCTGGCGCCCTACCTCGGCCTGACCCTCGAGACGAACACGATGGTCATCGGCATCGCTCTCGCAGCCATCGCGCTCGGGTCGTGGGCCGGCGGCCGCGCCGCCGACCGGGTCGACCCGCGCCGTGCCATCGGCCCCCTGCGCGCCGTCTCGGGAGTCGCCGCCGCCGTCACCCCCGGCGGCGTGCGTGGCGCGGCGGAGGTGGAGCCGGGCAGCGGACTCGCTCTCCTGGCGGCAGCCGTCATGATTCTCGTGCCGGGCGCCCTGCTCTCCGCGGTGACACCGATGGTCACCAAGCTGCTGCTCACCGACCTCGGACGGACGGGCACGATCGTCGGCCGGCTCTCCGGCATCGGGACGGTCGGCGCGATCGTCGGCACCGTCGTCACCGGTTTCGTGCTCATCTCCGTCGTGAGGGTGAGCGCCATCCTGGTCGGTCTCGGCATCCTTCTCGTCCTGACGGCGGTCGTGGTGGAGGTGCGCGTGCGCGGGTGGCGGTTCGCCGTCCTGCCGTCCGTCCTCGTCGTCGGCGGGGGCCTCACGGCCGTCGTCGCGCCCGGTGGCTGCGACGTGGAGACCACCTACCACTGCGCGTCGGTGGTGCCGGACCCGCAGAACCCCGACGGCCGCACGCTCGTGCTCGACAACCTGCGTCACTCCTACGTCGACCTCTCCGACCCGTCGTTCCTGGAGTTCGAGTACGTCCGCGCGATCGCCGCCACGATCGACGCCCGCTTCGACGAGGGGGAGGCGCTCGACGTCTACCACCTCGGGGGTGGCGGGCTCACGATGCCGCACCACCTGCGCGAACAGCGTCCGGGCACGCGCAGCGTCGTCTCGGAGATCGACGGCGGGGTGCTCGCGCTCGACGAGCAGAGACTCGGCGCACGGCTCGGGGACGATCTCCAGGTGCGCGTGGAGGACGGCCGCCTGGGCCTCGCGCGGCAGGCCGACGACTCGCGCGACGTCGTCGTCGGTGATGCGTTCGGCGGGGTGAGCGTGCCGTGGCACCTCACGACGCGGGAGGCGCTGACGCAGATCCACCGGGTCCTGCGACCCGCCGGCACCTACGTCGTGAACCTCATCGACTACGCAGAGCTGGAGTTCGTGCGGTCGCAGGCCCGCACCCTGACGACCGTGTTCGACCACGTCGCGCTGCTGTCGTCCGGGCCGACGTTCGGCGGCGGGAACCTCGTGCTGGTGGCCTCCGACGAGCCGATCGAGGCCGCACCGCTGCAGGCCAGGCTCGACGAGCGAGAGGTCCCGTGGGTGGTGACCCAGGGCGAGGCTCTGGAGCGGTGGATCGGCGACGGCATGGTGCTCACCGACGACCACGCACCGGTCGACCAGCTCCTCACGCCCGCTCCGCCTCGCTACTGACGCCCTTCCTCCCGCGGCGCGCTCCTCTCGGGCTGCGGCGCCACCACGACCGTGGCACGGTCGAGGAAAGACCCGATCAGGGAGGAGCGACATGACCATCGCACCTGACGAACCGACCATCGAGCCCGGGACGTCGCCGATCATTCCGACGGACCCGGACGACGTCCCCGAGCTGCCTGATCCCGAACCCGGACCGGGGCCACAGCCCGAGACCCAGCCGGAGCCGGCATGAGCGAGTTCCCCGCCCAGGAGCAGCAGCCCCCTGGTTCCACGGAGGCCATGCGGCCACGACCGGACCACGGCGAGAAGAGCTACGTCGGCCACGACCGGCTGAGCGGCAAGATCGCGCTCGTGACCGGCGGCGACTCCGGCATCGGGCGCGCCGTGGCGATCGCCTTCGCCCGTGAGGGCGCCGACGTCGCCTTCACGTTCCAGGCCGAGGAGAAGGCGGACGCCGAGGCCACCACGGCCCTGGTCGAGGAGGCAGGACGGCGCGCGCTGGCGCTGGAGACCGACCTGCGCGAGCGTGAGGAGTGCGATCGCGTCGTCTCGGAGACGGTCGAGAGGCTCGGCGGCATCGACGTCCTCGTCAACAACGCCGGGTACCAGATGGCGCGCGAGCCCGGGATCGAGGGCATCACCGACGACAACCTCGACCGGACGCTCAAGACGAACCTCTACGCGACCATCTGGACGACCCGAGCCGCGGTACCGCACCTGCGGGGCCGGGTCGGCTCGATCATCAACAACACGTCGATCCAGGCGTACGAGCCGTCCACGTCCCTGCTCGACTACGCCGCGACGAAGGCCGCGCTCAACAACCTCACGGTGAATCTCGCCGCTGAGCTCGGCGGGGACGGCATCCGGGTCAACGCCGTGGCGCCCGGCCCGATCTGGACGCCGCTGCAGCCGGCGACCCAGGAGGGTGAGCACCTGACGGAGTTCGGCGCGGACACACCTCTCGGGCGAGCCGGCCAGCCGGCCGAGGTGGCGCCGGCGTTCGTGTTCCTCGCCGATGAGGCACAGGCCAGCTACGTGTCCGGCACCGTGCTGGGCGTGACCGGCGGCAAGCCGGTGTTCTGAGAGGAGGGCCGCATGCCCACAGAGAACGGCAGCGACGGCGACCCGTCGCTCAAGAAGCCCGACATGTACGACGCTCTGCGCGAGGACGGTGCCTCGAAGGAGAAGGCAGCCCGCATCTCCAACGCGGCCGCCCGCGACGGCGAGGAGAAGGTCGGCGAGCGCGGTGGTCAGGCCGGCTCCTACGAGGACTGGACCGTCGAGCAGCTCAAGGACCGCGCGAAGGAGCTCCAGATCGAGGGATACTCGGACAAGAACAAGGAGGAGCTCATCGAGCTGCTCCGCTCCCGCTGACGGGTGCCGGGTCCTCGACCCGGTCCCGGTCCCGCGGACACGATGCCCGTCCGGCCGCTATCGTCGGCTGCGTGGCTGAGTGGGAACCGGACGTCCTGGGTGACGGGTACGAGCAGCAGACCATCGAGCTCGGCGCCGACCCCGACGGTGAGGGCGAGATCGTCGCCACGCTCGTCCGGCGCACGTGGACGGCGCGCAAGGCGCCAGAGCGAGCCGTCCTGTACGTCCACGGCTTCAGCGACTACTTCTTCCAGCGTGAGATGGCCGACTTCTACGCCGAGCGAGGCTTCGCGTTCTACGCGCTCGACCTGCGCAAGTGTGGGCGATCGCGCCGGGAGGGCCACACGCCGCACTTCGTCTCCGACCTCACCTTCTACGACGACGAGCTCGACCGCGCGCTCGCCGTCGTCCGGCACGAGACCGACGACGCCCCCGTCCTGGCGTCGGCGCACTCCACCGGTGGGCTGGTCCTGCCGCTGTGGGTCGATCGGCTCAACGCCCGCGACGGGGGCGCGGAGGGGGCGGGCATCAGCGGCCTGGTCCTCAACAGCCCCTGGTTCGACCTGCAGGCCAACGTGTGGCTGCGCACGCTCGGCACCCAGGCTCTCGGGGCGGTGGCGCGCGTGCAGCCCAAGCGGGTGCTCGACCTGCCCCCCACGGACGCCTACGGCACGAGCCTGTCGGCCACGGCACGGGGGATCTGGGAGTACGAGCTGGACTGGAAGCCGCTGCACGGGTTCCCGGTCACGGTCGGCTGGCTCGCCGCGGTCCGTGCCGGCCACGCCCGGCTCCATCGTGGACTGGACGTCGGCGTGCCGAGCCTCGTCCTTCGGTCGGACAAGTCCCACTTCGCTCGGTCGTGGCGCGACCAGACCGACGTCGCCGACGCGGTGCTGAACGTGCGGGACATCGCCCGCTGGGCAGGTGCTCTGGGTGGGCCGCTCTGGTCGCTGCCGATCACCGACGCCCGTCACGACGTCTTCCTCTCCCACGACGCCCCCCGCAAGCAGGCTTACCAGAGCGTCGACTCCTGGCTGCGCGCCTTCGAGCTGGTCTGATGCTCGGCCTGGGCAGCGTCGCCGTGGGAGTCTGAGCACGTGAGCGGACCACTGGCGATGTTTCCCCTCGGCTCGGTGCTGCTGCCGGGGATGCCGGTGGTGCTGCGGGTCTTCGAGGCGCGCTACCTCGCGATGCTCGCCGAGCTCTCCGTGGAGGGGCCCGCGGAGTTCGGCGTCGTGCTCATCCAGCGCGGCTCGGAGGTGGGAGGCGACGACGTGAGGTTCGACGTCGGCACGCTGGCGCGGGTGGCCCAGCTGGAGCCCGGGGAGGGATCGGTCGGGATCGTGGCGATCGGTGGGCGGCGGGTGAGCGTCACCCGCTGGCTCCCCGACGACCCCTACCCGCGGGCCGAGGTGGAGATGCTCCCGGACCTGCAGTGGTTCGACGGACTCGACCCGCTGCTGGCTCACGCCGTCGAGACGGTCCGGTCGGCGAGGCGCGACCTGCACGTCGATGCCGAGGAGCTGAGTCTGCCCCAGGACCCGGAGGCCGCCTGCTGGCGGCTCGCCGCCGCCGCACCGGTCGGCCCGCTGGACCGGCTCGCCATGCTGCGTGCCACCCACGCCGAGACCCTGCTGCAGACGATCATCGAGAGGACTCATCAGGTGGTCTCGCTGCACGAGTCGTTCGATGCGTGAGGCCGGCGCGGCGCCGTGAGGCCCGTGCACTCCTTCCACCTCGCGGTCGTGCCGCCGACCACGACCGCGCACGTCCTGGTGCGTGGCCCGGTCCCACCCGTGGCCGGACTGCGGCACGTCGAGGGGCTGGCCGGGATGCGGCTGGGGGCGCCCCTGGTCTCACCGGGCCGGTTGCAGCTGCGCCGGCTGGTGATCTTCTGCGCCTGGGGCACGGAGTCCGATCTCGACCGTTTCCTGGACGATCATCCCCTCGGCCGGGTGCTGGCCGACGGATGGCACGTCCGGCTGGAGTTCGTCCGGCGCTGGGGTCGGGTGGCCGAGCTCGGTGACCTGCCCGAGCGGGCGGGCCGCTCCGATCCCGATGAGCCGTCGGTCGCGTTCACGCTCGCGCGGATGCGCCTGCCCGAGGTGCCCCGTTTCATCAGGTGGGGGCGTCCGGTGGAGCGGCTCGTGCGGGACCACCCCGGCACGACCCTCTCGCTGGCGGCCATCCGCCCACCGCACACCGTCTCGACGTTCTCGATCTGGCGCTCGACCCGGGAGATGACGGACATGGTCTTCGGCCGCAGCGCCGTCGACGCGCCGACCCGCCACGTCGACGCGATGGTCGAGCGCGACCGTCGCGACTTCCACCACGAGTTCACCACTCTGCGCTTCCGCCCGCTCTCCGAGCACGGCACGTGGGAGGGACGCGGAGGCTACGTACCGTCCTGACCGGTCGAGACCTCCGGGTCACGCGCGAGCCATCGACCGGACGCTCAGGTCCGTGCTCGGGACGTCACCTCGTCCCGAGCAGTCCCTCGACCTCGGCGAGCGTGTCCTTGACCGCGGCCACGATCGGCTCCAGGGCCGTCTCGAGCAGCGGACGTACCAGTCCGGCTCGCGCCCCCACGACCGGCTCGCCCGTCTGTTCCTCGGCCTGCTCCAACGTCTCGTCCGGGACGTCGCCCCCGGCGGCGAGGTAGGCCAGCAGCGCATCGACGTCGATCACGGCCGGGAGCCGCTTGAGCACCTGCAGGGTCGGCAGGGCTCGAGGGGCGGCCTGGCCGGTGAGCTGGGTGAAGGTCGTCTGGGCGATGGCCTGCATCCCGGAGCGGAACGGGTGGAAGTTCATCGCCACCGGCGAGATGGTCGCGCCGTTGACCCATCGATCGGCGGCCGGTGCGCAGGCGTCGTGACCCTCGGAGGCGGCGTACATGTCGACGTACTCCGCGCCGAAGGTCGTGGCCGCCTCACGCAGGGAGGTGTTGAGGGCCTGGTGCACGGACGTGCCCCATGCGTAGTCACCCTCGGCGAACGGGACGTTCGCGCAGGTCCCGGACTCCGGGAGGATGTGCAGGTAGTTGACCACCACCACCGTGGCGTCGGGGGAACGTTCACCGATCTCGGCCAGCACCTGTTCGACGTTGGACCGGATGGCCCGGGCGTCGCGGATCTTGGTGTCGACGCCGTCGACCGTGAAGTGGTCGCGACAGGGCGTGTCGGCATCGGGCTGCTCGGCCGCGAGGTCGGAGCAGGCGTCGATCATCTCGCCGAAGAGGCCGAAGTCGTTGCCGCCGATGCCGAGCGTGACGAGGTCGGTCTCCTCGGTGAGCGCGAGCAGCTGCGGCGCGTTGTGGTTCTCCGGCAGTCCGTCCGGCAGGTTCGCGGTCTGGGAGGTGAACATGTGCTCCGAGCGGGCCGCGGAGCAGCTCACGTCCGTGAAGGTCTCCACGCGGAAGTAGCTCGCCAGGAAGGCCGGGTAACCGGCGCTGGAGCGGAAGCAGCCCAGTGGGCCGGGCAGCTGCACCGGGACGAGCGGCCCCGCGGTGTAGGAGTCGCCGAGGGCGACGTAGTGGTCGAAACCGGCCGCGTCGCCGGGCGGATCCGCTCTCTGGTCGGCCGTGGCCGGGTGGGCCGACAGCATTGCGCCGAGCAGGGCGAGCCCTGCCAGTCCCCGAACGATCCCTCGCATGCGCACGCACTCCCTCATGAGTTGGTCATCTGTCCAACGAGAGAACGTGTCCTGGGTCACGCCCGAGGGCTCGGGTCGACCCGCGGGGTGGTCAGCCGCAGCGCGAAGTGGTCAGCCGCAGCGCGGGGCGACCGCGACGAGCGTCTCCTGCCACGTGCGCACCGCGTCCTCCTCCTGCGTGAGCAGCTCGATCGGCGCGACGTCCGCGAGCTCCTCGGACGCCGCCTCCGCGACGCACTGCGAGGTGGCTTCGTCGTAACCCTCCTCCAGGAGTGCGGACCGGGTGATCGAGGCGACGGCCGCTGTCTCGTCGCCGTCGCCGAGGCAGTCGCGCAGCGGAGCGGCGATGATCTCGAGGTCGCCGTTGATGGCGTACTGCTCGATCCGGTCCTCGAGACCGTCCCGGGCCCCTGCGCTGATGCATCGGGCGTCGTCGGCCGGAAGGTCCTCGACCAGGTCGTCGAGGTTGCCGAGGACCTGTTCGAAGGCCTCGGCGTCCACCAGCTCGACCCCGGTGATCTCATCGATCTTCCAGCCGCCGTCGTCGACCAGCGTCAGGGAGTACTGGAGCCCGGCGTTCGACCCGTCGTCCGGGCGGGCCACCGCGGTAGCCGTCGTGCCGTCGACCGAGACGTCTTCCACGGTCACCGAGGTGGCGGGCTCCCGGTCCTGGGTGCGCTCCTCGCAGGTGGCGACCGGGTCCTCGTCCTCGAGGACGCGTTGCTGCAGGCCCTCCGGGGTGTTGACCTCCGTGCAGTGGGCGGGGTCGTCGCTCATGAACGCCGTCTCCACGGAGGCGACGACGGCCTTCTGTGCGGCAGCGGCGCCGTCGCCTGCGTCGTCCTCGGAGCCGCTGCACGCCGACAGCAGCAGTCCCAGGGCCACGGCGAGGGGAGGGAAGCAGCGGATGGTCATGGGGCCTCCGAGGGCGTTCTTCGCAGGCCGGCCCCGCGTCGTGCCGCCACCCTAGTGCTCCCGGGAGTCGAGACGGTCCTGCCCGAGGTCGATCCGATGCGGCGCCGAGAAGGGGACGTCCGCCCCTCGAGGGTGTCCGGCCGGGCGGATACCCTCGACAGGTGGACGCCCCTCTCGCCCTGTACCGCCGCTACCGGCCCGAGTCGTTCGCCGAGGTGATCGGGCAGGACCACGTCACCGAGCCGCTGCGCCAGGCGCTGGCCAACAACCGGGTGAAC
>JBQGDU010000443.1:0-20685 GCA_052039245.1 Aeromicrobium sp.
TGAACCCTGACCACGCCAAGGCGATCGACGCCTACCTGGTCTCCGCTGCCGAGCACGGCATGAACGCCTCGACGTTCACGGCGCGCGTCATCGCCTCCACCGGTGCGGACGTCGCCGCCGCCCTCTCCGGCGCGGTCGGCGCCATGTCGGGCCCGCTGCACGGAGGTGCTCCGTCGCGTGTGCTGCACATGATCGAGCAGGTGGAGGAGTCCGGGGACGCCGAAGGCTACGTCAAGAAGCTGCTCGACTCCGGCGAGCGCCTGATGGGCTTCGGACACCGCGTCTACCGAGCCGAGGATCCCCGCGCCCGCACCCTGCGCCGGACGGCCAAGGAGCTCGCCGCCCCGCGCGCCGAGGTGGCCGAGGCGCTCGAGCAGGCTGCGCTCAAGGAGCTCCGCGAGCGTCGACCGGACCGCGTGCTGGAGACCAACGTCGAGTTCTGGGCGGCCATCGTCCTCGACTTCGCCGAAGTGCCGCCGAACATGTTCACCGCGATGTTCACGTCCGCTCGCACCGCCGGCTGGAGCGCCCACATCCTCGAGCAGTACCGGACCGGCCGCCTCATCCGGCCGTCGTCGATCTACACCGGCCCCGCCGAGCGCAGGGCCGACGAGGTCGAGGGCTGGAACCCCGCGTGGGGCGCCTGACCCGACACCCCCAGCACTGCCCGCGAGGGGCCGCGCCACACGATGGCGCGGCCCCGCGCGGCGTGTGACCGGAGGCCCCCGGCCGCGGCCTGCACGCCGTGGAGTGCGGTCCTACGGTGGAGACATGACAGTTCGTGACATCACCCTGAACGACGGCACCACCATCCCCCAGCTCGGGTTCGGTGTCTTCCAGATCGACCCGGACGAGACGCAGCGCGTCGTGGAGCAGGCGCTCGAGGTCGGGTACCGCCACATCGACACCGCCAAGATCTACGGCAACGAGGAAGGCGTCGGTGCCGCGCTCAAGGCCTCCGGGCTCGAGCGCGACGACGTCTTCGTCACCACGAAGCTGTGGAACTCCGACCAGGGCTACGACTCCACGCTCGCCGCCTTCGACACGAGCATGGACAAGCTCGGGCTCGACGTCCTCGACCTCTACCGGATCCACTGGCCCACGCCGGCCAACGACACGTTCGTCGACACGTTCCGGGCCTTCGAGAAGCTCAAGTCCGACGGTCGCGTCCGCTCGATCGGTGTCTCCAACTTCCGCGTGGAGGACCTGCAGCGTCTGCGTGACGAGGGGCTGACGACGCCCTCGGTCAACCAGATCGAGCTGCACCCGGCCCTCGCGCAGTCCGAGCTCCGCTCCGTCCACGCCGAGCACGGCATCGCCACCGAGGCCTGGAGCCCGCTCGCCCAGGGAGCGGTCCTCGACGAGCCGGCCGTGCTGGCTGCAGCCGAGGCACACGACGCCGAGCCCGGCCAGGTCGTGCTCGCCTGGCACCTCGCACTCGGCAACATCGTCTTCCCGAAGTCCGTGACGCCGGAGCGCATCGCGTCCAACTTCGCCTCGACGGGCGTCACCCTCACCGAGGCCGAGATCGACGCGATCAGCGCGATCGACCGCGGCGAGCGCATCGGGCCCGACCCCGGCGAGACCAACTGACCACGACGCCACGTGACGACGACGCCCTCCCGGAGACCCGGGAGGGCATCGTCGTCGCTCAGCGGGGCCTCACAGCACCGTGCGCGTGATGGAGCGAACTCCCACCCAGAGTCCGACTGCCGCCGTCACGAGCGCGGCGACGGCACCCAGCAGGACGTCGATGTCGGCGAACGTCCCGGCGAACAAGGCCCGTTCGGCATCGACGATGTAGGTCAGCGGGTTGAACTTGGACGCCACCTGCATCCAGCCCGGACCGGTCTCCAGCGGCAGCATCATCCCCGACAGGATCAGCAGCGGGAACAACAACGACTGCTGCACGGCCCAGAAGATCCACTCCGTCTTGCGCGCCGCGATGGCCAGGGCGTAGGACAGCGCTCCCACGCCGACGCCGAAGACGCCGAGGATGAGCAGTCCCACCAGGATGTGCAGCGGGTACAGCTCGAACCCGAACGGCCAGGCCACGAGCGTGATGATCGCCGCCTGCACCACCAGGGGCGTCAGCTCCTTGAGGGCGCGGCCGATCATCAGGGCGGGTCGTGACAACGGGCTCGCGAGGATCCGCTCGAACGCGCCCGTCATGATCTCGAACTGCAGGTTGGCACCCGTCATCGAGGTGCCGAACATCGTGATCATCACGACGACGCCGGGCAGGAAGAACTGCAGCGTGGTGCCCGTGCCGACCTCTCCACCGGCCAGGCCCGACAGCAAGGGCCCGAACAGCCCCAGGAACACGAGCGGCTGGACGAGGGAGAAGATCAACGAGAACGGGTCCCGAACGATCGTGAGCGTCTCCCGGGTCCAGACGGCGCCGATGTCGCCGAGGAAGGAACGTCGAGTGACGTCGGGCGCGAAGGTGATCGGATCCACGGTGGCGGCGCTCATGCCGCGACCCCCGTCTCCACGGCCTCGCGGAGGCTGCGTCCGGTGAGGTTGAGGAACACGTCGTCGAGAGTCGGCTGGTGGGCCGACGCCGCCAGCACCTCGACGCCGCGCTCGGCCAACGACAGGACGAGCCCCGGCAGACCGCGCTCGGCACCGTCCACCCTCGCCGAGAGGATCGTCTCGTCTGGTCCCGGCTGCTCGTCCAGCTCGCTCCCCGCGGCAGCGAGGACCGATCGGGCGTGCACGACGTCCTCCGTGCGTACCGTGAGCCGGACCCGGTCGCCGGCCTGCTCGGCCTTGAGCGCGTCGGCCGTGTCGTCGGCGATCACCTCGCCGTGGTCGATGATGACGACGCGCTCGGCCATCGAGTCGGCCTCCTCCAGGTAGTGGGTCGTCAGGACGATCGTGGTGCCGCGCTCCTCGCGGAGACGGATGATGTGCTCCCACAGGTTGGCCCGGTTCTGCGGGTCCATGCCCGTGGACGGCTCGTCCAGGAACAGCAGCGCGGGCTCGTGGATGAGTCCCAGAGCGATGTCCAGACGACGCTTCTGCCCACCGGAGAGCGTCTGCACCTTACGCATCTCCATGCCCTCCAGGTCGAGGGTCGCGAGCAGGTCGCGCCCCCGGCGGCCCGCCTCGTCCTTCGACAGGCCGTATAACCGTCCCTGCATGACGAGCTCGTCCCAGACGCGATAGCTGTGCCCCGCGCCGTCCTTCTGGCCGATGTAACCGATCCGCTGCCGCACCCCTGCCGGGTCGGCGGTCACGTCGACACCCGCGACACGCGCGGTGCCCGAGCTCGGCGGCAGGAGGCTGGTCAGCATCCGCAGCGTCGTGGACTTGCCGGCGCCGTTGGGGCCGAGGAAGGCGACGAGCTCACCCTCTGCGACGTCCAGGTCGATGCCCTTCACCGCCTCGACCGTCTCCTTGCCGGTGCGGAACGTCCGCGCCAGCGCTTCGGTGTGAATCATGGGTCCCCTTCTTCGTACGTCGTACTGAGTTCTTCGACATCGTACAATGTACGGTGTGACAGAAACATCCTCCGACGACGAGAACGAGCTCGGCTGGCCGCCGGCCCCGGACTCCGACCCCGACACCTGGGGCACCCCCGAGGGTCGCCGCGTCCTGGACCTGCTGTGGGACCCGCCACCGCCCTCCTCCCGCGGACCACGACAGAAGCTGTCGCTCGACCAGGTGGTCACGACGGCGATGCGGATCGCGGCCGAGGACGGCGTCGACGGCCTGTCCATGCGCAAGGTCGCCTCGGCTCTCGGCGTCGGGGCGATGAGCCTCTACACCTACGTCCCCGGCCGCGACGAGCTGTTCGAGCTGATGATCGATCGCGCCTGGTCCGATCGGGCCCAGCCGGAGCGCGCGTTGCCGTGGCGCGAGCAGGTGCTCTTCCACGCCCGTCAGGCGTGGCAGATGTACCAGCGGCACCCGTGGCTCATCCACTCCCACCTCTGGCGGATGCCTCTGGGACCGCACGTCCTCGACGCCCAGGAGGACCTCTACCGCGCGGCGCTGCTCAGTGGTCTCTCCGCGCGCGACGTCGCCAAGCTCACCGGCCTCGTCGAGGCGCACGTGTTCAGCACGGCGCGCAGCGCGATCACCGACACGAGCGTCTCGGCGCGGACCGGCCTCACGGCAGACGAGTACTGGCACTCACGGGCGAGCTTCTGGGGCACCTACTACAGCGGGGAGCGCTTCCCCAGCATGACCCGGCTCTGGTACTCCGGGGCGTTCGACGGCCCCCAGGAGGCCGAGCAGGACATGATCGACGCGCTCGAGCTGATCCTCGACGGTGTGGAACGCGGCGTCGAGGAGGATGCTGGCCCCCGGCTGTCCGACCGGTTGGCAGCCGTCCTGGCCGTCGCCGATCCTCGACCCGGCGACCGGGTACTCGAGGTGGGCTGCGGGCCCGGCGCCCTCGTCGCCGGGCTCGCCCACCGGACGTGGGACGGACACGTCGTCGGCCTCGACCGCTCGGCCAGGTCCCTCACCACCGCCCGTCGCTCGCACGCGGACCTCGTCGAGGCGGGACGCATCTCGTTCGTCGAGGCCGCCGTGCAGGACGCTCCGCCCGACCTCGGGACCTTCGACCTCGTGGTGGCGGCGCGGGTGCGCGAGCTCTGGACCGACCCCACGGCGACGGCCGCGGTGCGCGACCTGATGAGCCCCGAGGGTCGGCTCGTGATCGCCCTCGACTCCCCCTCGGGCCGCGTGGAGGACTCCCGTCTCGATGAGATCGTCGCCCGGCTCTCCGAGAGCGGGCTGCCGTTCGCAGGTCACCTGCACCACGCCGGCGTCGCCTTCGTCGTCGCGCGCCCCTGAGACGGTCGGGTCGGCCGACAGCACCGTCGCACGACTCTCGCGGCACCCCGTACGACCACGCGCCGAACGTCCGGGCAGAAAAACCTCGCCCGACCCCTACCGTTCGCCCCGACGTGCGTCGTACGGTGGCGACGTCAGGATGCGTATCACGAAATGGGATGCACGATGCGCAACAAGCACCTCAGGTCGACCCAGCGCTCCTCCCAGCGGGCGGAGCACTCCTCCACGAGCGCGCTCGTCGAGCTGCTCGAGTCCGCGAGGTTCGAGGTGCTGCCCACTGCGGGGACGGCCGACCTCGTGTCGGAGGCGCTCCCCGCCGGCCGGACCGTCACCGTGACCGCCTCCCCGGCCCGTGGCCTCCAGGCCACCCTGACGCTGACCGAGCAGCTGGCCGCTCGTGGGTTCCGCGCCGTCCCGCACCTCGCCGCCCGCATGATCAGCGGGCCCACCGAGCTCAACGAGATCGTCGCGAGACTGCGAGCCACCGGGGTGGACCGCATCTTCGTCCCGAGCGGCGACGCACCTCAGGTGGGCGAGTACCCGGACGCCTTCAGCGTGCTGCACGCACTCGACGAGCTCGGGCGACCGTTCACCCACGTCGGCATCACCGCCTATCCCGAGTCGCATCCGACGATCTCCGACGACCTGACGATCCAGGCGATGTGGGACAAGCGCGAGCACGCCACCGAGATGGTCAGCAACATGACGTTCGACCCCCGTGTCGTCCGCACCTGGCTCGAGCGGGTCCGTGGACGCGGGGTGACGCTCCCGCTGTGGCTCGGTCTGCCCGCACCTGTCGGCACCGCGCAGCTCATGGGCGTCGCGACGCGCATCGGCGTCGGGGAGTCCACCCGGTTCCTGACGAAGCATCCACGGACCGTCCTGCGGCTGCTGCGCCCCGACGGATTCTCCAGCGACACCTTCCTGCGCCACCTCGCGCCGACCCTGGCCCGTGCGGACGCCCACGTCGCCGGACTGCACGTCTTCACCTTCAACCAGGTGGGCGTCGCCGAGTCCTGGCGGACCGCACTGCTCGATCGACTCCACGGCGAACGGGGTCCCTCACCCTGAGCGAGCCCGCTCCCCTGCCCACGGACATCGACCACGACCCCAGCACCTGCTTCCACCACCGAGGAGAACCCATGAGCCACAACGTCCCGTCGGTCGACCAGTCCGACCGCCTCGTCCCGATCAACCTGCGCCAGTCCGGCCGGACCCCCGTGGAGATGCTCGTCGACACGCGCGTCCGCAAGTCCCCGTACTGGCACCTGTCCGCCGAGGCCGGCTGCTGGCGGGCGTCGGTCTACAACCGCATGTACCACCCGCGCGGCTACGTCCGTCCCGAGGACGGTGGCGCGATGGTCGAGTACGACTCCCTCGTCAACCACGTCACGATGTGGAACGTCGCGGTGGAGCGGCAGATCCAGGTGAAGGGCCCGGACGCCGCCGCGTTCGTCGACTTCGTCATCACCCGCGACGCCACCAAGATCCCGCCGATGCGCGCCCGCTACGTCATCCTGTGCAACGAGTCCGGTGGCATCCTCAACGATCCCGTCCTGCTGAGGATCGCCGAGGACGAGTACTGGTTCAGCCTGTCGGACTCCGACCTGATGTTCTGGCTGCAGGGCATCAACATCGGACGCCGCTTCGACGTGGACATCAACGAGATCGACGTCGCCCCGGTGCAGATCCAGGGCCCCAAGTCGGTCGACCTGATGGCCGACCTGTTCGGGCCGGAGATCAGCGAGCTCCCGTCGTACGGGCTGTACGCCGGCACCGTCGCGGGCTGCGACGTGATCGTGTCGCAGACCGGCTTCTCCGGCGAGAAGGGCTACGAGATCTACCTGCGCGACGCGTCGCTGCACGCCGAGACCCTGTGGAACGCCGTGCTCGAGGCAGGGCGGCCGCACCAGCTCGCGGTCATCGCCCCGGCCCACCACCGACGCATCGCCGCCGGCCTCCTCTCCTGGGGCCAGGACATGGACCACGAGACCCTGCCGTTCCAGGTGAACCTCGGGTACCAGGTCCCGCGCAACAAGGAGGCGGACTACATCGGCAAGGCGGCACTCGAGCAGGCCCGCGTCGAACTCGAGGCGGGAAACCCCCCGTACACGCACACGCTCGTCGGGCTGCGCCTCGGCGGGAAGCCGATCGACGACTACGCGCCCGACTTCTGGCTGGTGGCCGAGAACCCCGAGGACGAGCCCGTCGGCTACGTCAGCTCGCCCTGGTACTCACCGGAGCTGGAGAGCAACATTGCGATGGCGCACGTCCCGATCGCCGACGCCGTCCTCGGCACCCCCCTGTGGGTCCACCTGCCGGACGAGTACGCCCACGAGCCAGGAGTCGCTGTTCCCGCCGAGGTGGTGGAGATGCCGTTCCGTCCCTCGGTGAACCCGAACCAGCGCGAGCTGCTGCGCTCCCGCGGTCTCGACGCGGCCGTCTGAGGGGCGGCGCACCGTGGAGGGAGCACCGACATGAGCATCGACACCCGCAACCTCAGCACGGGACCAGGCCTGGACGACGGGACCATCGCCGAGTCCGTCCCACTCTGGCCGATCGACCGGGTCGCCGAGGAGATGCTCGGCCTGCCGCACGAGGCCCTGATCCCCCACGGCCGGCACATCGCCAAGATCGACCGGACCTGGCTCCGCCGGCTGGAGGACGCGCCCCACGGCAAGCTCGTGCTCGTCACCGGGATCTCCCCCACTCCGGCGGGCGAGGGCAAGACCACCACGACGGTCGGGCTCACCGACGGCCTGCGGCACCTCGGCGTCCGGGCGTCCGCGGCGCTCCGCGAGCCCAGCATGGGCCCGGTGTTCGGGGTGAAGGGTGGCGCCGCGGGAGGCGGCTGGTCGCAAGTGGTGCCGATGGTGGACCTCAATCTGCACTTCACCGGGGACTTCGCCGCCATCGCAGCGGCGAACAACCTGCTGTCGGCGCTGATCGACAACCACGTCCACCAGGGCAACGAGCTGGACATCGATCCGCGCCGCATCGCCTGGAAGCGGGTGCTCGACGTCAACGACCGGGCGCTGCGGGACGTGGTGGTCGGACTCGGCGGGCCCGCCAACGGCGTGCCGCGGGAGGAGGGATGGGACATCGTCGTGGCCAGCGAGCTGATGGCGATCTTCTGTCTCGCCACCTCCCTCACCGACCTCAAGGAACGGATCGGCCGGATCGTCGTCGCGCACACCCGAGACCGCCGTCCCGTCCTCGCCGCCGACCTGCAGGCCGAGGAGGCCATGACGATCCTGCTCGCTGCGGCCCTGCAGCCGAACCTCGTGCAGACGCTGGAGCACTCTCCGGTGTTCGTCCACGGCGGCCCGTTCGCCAACATCGCCCACGGGTGCAACTCGGTCCTGGCCACCCGGACGGCGCTCGCCACGTCGGACGTCGTCGTCACCGAGGCGGGCTTCGGCGCCGACCTGGGGGCGGAGAAGTTCATCGACCTCAAGTGCCGGCTCGCGGGACTGCAGCCCGCCGCAGCCGTCGTCGTCGCGACGGTTCGCGCGTTGAAGTACCACGGCGGCGTGGCCCTGGCCGACCTGCAGCACGAGGACCCCGACGCGGTCCGATCAGGCGCGGCGAACCTGCGCCGACACCTGCAGAACCTGCGGGACGTCTTCGGGCTCGCGGCCGTCGTGGCGATCAACCGCTTCCCGCACGACACCGACGCGGAGATCGACGTCGTGCGCGAGGTGGCCGCCGCCGAGGGGGCCGAGGCGGTCCTGGCCACCCACGCCGTGCACGGTGGTGCCGGGGCCACCGAGCTGGCGGAAGCGGTCCGTCGGCTGGTCGCGCGCGAGACTCCCGACGTGTCGTACTGCTACCGCGAGGACGCCGACGTCGTGGGCAAGGCGGAGGCCGTGGCACGGCGCGTGTACCGGGCGTCGGAGGTGACGTGGAGCGCGGCGGCCCGGCGTCAGCTGGACCAGGTGGTGGCCGACGGGTACGGCCACCTGCCGGTGTGCTTCGCGAAGACGCCGTACTCGTTCTCGACCGACCCGGGACGCCTGGGCGCTCCCGAGGATCACGTCGTGGACGTCCGCGAGGTGCGCCTGCGGGCCGGCGCCGGATTCATCGTGCTGATCACCGGCGACGTCATGACGATGCCCGGCCTCCCCCGACAGCCGGCCAGCACCACCATGTCCATCGACGAGGACGGGACGGTGCACGGACTCTCCTGACCCCTCCAGCGAGGAGCTCGTGTCCACCCGGCCCCGTCGCCACCCCACGTCGTCGCCGGCTCGAGGAGTTCTGCACCGCCCCCGAGCCCAGCCGCACGCATCCTTCCCTTCCGGAGCACGGCCTGCGGTCGAGAGGCGTGGCGACTACCGTCGTGCGTCGCCTTGGACCTGGGTCACGACGTCGGCGACATCGGCGCGATGCGTGGGGCCGTGTCCCGGCACGATGACGTCGGCGTCGAGTGCGCCAAGAATCGTGAGGCTCCTGCTCATCTCCGCCTCGTCCTCGCTGAAGAAGCTCGGCAGGAGCTGCGGTCGCGGCGGTCCAGGCAGCAGCGGATGGGCCGTGACGAGCGCATCGCCGGTGAACACGAGACCGAGGGCCTCCAGGTAGTAGGCGGTGTGGCCGCTGGTGTGTCCGGATGTTGCCACCGGCACCGGCGAGCCCGGCAGGTCGAGGGCCTGCCCGAACGAGACCGCAGTGGCCGACGGCACGGACATCGATGCGTGCGGCATCACGGCTCGCAGGGTCTGGTACACCCACGTGATGCCCGCTCGGTGGGTGCACTGACGGAGCATCTGCGCCGGCGTGATCTGTTCCAGGTAGTCCCGGTGCGCATGGGCGACCTCGGTGGCTCCGGTCAGCACGGGGGCCTGGTGCTTCGCCAGGAGCGTGGGGATGCCGCCCATGTGGTCCAGGTGCGCGTGGGTCAACAGGACGGCGTGCACGTCCTCGGGCTGGTGTCCGACCGCCTCGAGTGAGGCGAGGAGATCTGCTCCGTCGTTCGGGTAGCCGGCGTCGACGACGGTGACGGCGTCGCCTTCAGTGATGAGCGCCCAGTTGACGTTGGTGCCGGTGACCACGTGAACGTGGTCGCTGATCGTGTCGATCCTCACGACGCGCTTCCGTCGACGATGGCGTGGCGGATCGCGCCGATGCCCTCGAGCTCGAGCTGAAGAGTGTCGCCGGCCCGGAGCAGCGTGTCGTTCTCGATGCCGGAGCAGCCCGGGAGCGTGCCCGTGGCGAACAGCTCGCCCGGGTACAGCTGCTCGCTGCGCGAGGCGTGGGCGAGCGCGTCAGCGATGGAGTAGGCAGGGTTCCTCGTCGAGCCGGTCCTGACGACCTCGCCGTTGATGCGGACCGTCGCGGTCAGGTCAGTGACGTCGACCGTGCTCGCGGCGACCAGGTCCGAGGACATCGACGACAGGAAGTGCTTGGCCTTCTGAGGGCCGAACCCGCTCCGCATCTCCGCCACTTGGACGTTGCGAGCCGAGAAGTCGTTGACGAGGACGTAGCCACCGATCGCCTCGGCCGCCTCCTGCGGGCTCGCATCACGCAAGGGCGCGCGCAGCACGAAGCCGAGCTCCAGCTCGAAGTCGAGGGCATCGGCGTAGGTCGGCGCCGCGACCGGCGTCTCGGTCGCGACGAAGGTCAGCGCGTTGCCCATGTAGTAGATGGGCTGCTCGTGCCAGAGAGCGGCGGGCTTGAACTTCGGGAAGGTCGCCCCCGTGGCCCGTTCGTAGATCGAGGTGACCCGGTAGGCCGCCGGCATGTAGCGGCGGGCGATGCCGCGCGAGGCGAGGACGACGTGCTCCTCGTAGAGCATGAAGTCTCGGAACGACAAGGGCGCGAAGGGAAGCAGCACGTCGCTGCCGGCTCCGGCCGCACCCTGGGGCTGTGGGTCACGACGCGCGACGCCCTGCGGGACGCCGAGCGGGTCGCCGTCGTCCGCGCCCCACGACACCCACCTCCCGTCGAGCTGGACCTCCGTCACGGAGCGGCCGTCGACGAGGCGTCTGCGTGCGCGGGTCGGGGCGGAAGGTGCGATCACGAGGTCCTCCTGAGGCTACTGAGCAGCAGGTCGATCTGCTGCTCGATGCGTGGGATGGGGTCGACGCCGAGGAGGGAGGCTCGCAGGTGGACGGGCGCGATGACCGTCTCCAACACCAGACGGACGTCGATCGTCGGGTCGAGCTCTCCCCGTTCGATCGCGCGATGCACCATCGTCGCAGCGAGCGCGAAACGCTCTTCCCAGAACGATGCGCGTGCTGCGTCGAGCTCCTCGGACCACTCGAGGACGGCCATGGCCCTGACCACAGCCTTGCCGCGCCGCGACGAGAGGAACCTCGCAAGATGGGTGGCGAACGCGATCAGGTCAGTGCGGATCGTCCCGGTGTCAGGGACGGGGATCTCGACCTCGCTACGCTCCAGCAGCGCCTCGGCCACCAGGTTCTCGCGTGTCCCCCACCTGCGGTACAGCGACGAGCTCGCGACGCCGGCGCGTGCGGCGATCTCCGGCAGGCTCATCTGCGTCCGACCCTCGTCAACACATTCGAGCGCGGCGTCGATCGCGGCTCTGCGGACGCGCGCCGAACGACCCCCGGGACGTGTGGACGTGGTGTGCACATCGGCAGACTAACGCAAAGATCATTGCGTTAGAGGATCGCGGGTCGTACGCTCGGCACACCTCACCGACGAAGGAGAGCCGACGTGCCCGGCATCACCAAGGACGTGTTCGTCACGTGGTCAGCACTGACCAGGACCACGGAACGCGCCGTCCGGCGCCGCGGTGCGCGGTACTTCCTCCCGGCACTCTTCGTGGATCGGTTCGCGAACATGGGCGGGCTCGACAAGGACCGCTTCGTTCGTCAGCTCGACGGTTGCCGCACGTTCGAGGACGAGGGGTGGACCACCTACTGGCGCGACCTCGCCCAGCAGCACCTCGCAGGCGCTGACGTCGAGCTCGCGTCGCTGGGCGCACCTGCGACGCAGCGGATCCTCGCGCCGGGCGGTGACACGACGTCCGGTGATCTCGGCGCGGCCCTCGCTCCTGCCCTGACGGTGTTGGCCGACCGCACACCGGAGAACAGCCGGACCTTGATGGCGGACTTCATCGCCGCCCAGCCCGAGCACCGATCAGCGGCCATCGCGATCGACGAGCTCTCCAAGGCGATGACCTACCTCTTCGCAGCGTCCTGGCCCGGCTGGACACCCGGCCGGTTGCGTGCCTACACCGACTCCCAACGACTCATGCACGTCCTGCTCACTGGGCTGGCGTCGTACGCCGGCTTCCGCGCCGAACGGATCGAGCTGGACATCGCGGGCGAGGACGCCGTCGCCTACGGCGTCTTCCCCGAGGGCCACGAGCCCTGTCCTGCCGTACTGGTCACCAACGGCCTCGAGGGGACCATCCAGGAGGCGCTCTTCCCCGCCCTGCGCCAGCGGCATCGCAGCATCGCCATGGTGACGATGGAGATGCCTGGCACCTTCCAGTACCGCCGCCCTCTGTCGATCGAGACCGAGCAGATGTACGAGGCCGTCATCGAACAGCTCGCTGCACATCCACGGGTCGATGCCGACCGCCTCGCCATGATGGGCATCAGCTTCGGCGCCCACTGGTCGACCAGGATGGCTGCCCGTAGCCCACGCCTCAAGGCCGTCGTGTCCAACGGCGGGCTCTATCACCGCAGCTTCGGCGCTTCGGCCGTTCTGGGCATGCCCGAGATCATGCTCGCCACGTTGAAGGACACCGTCGGGGCGAAGAACCTCATGGATCTCGGCCACAAGCTGGACGCTCTCTCACTGAAGGACCTCTACCCGACGATCCCGATCCCCGTCCTCGCCATCAACGGGGAGCACGACACTCTCGCCAGCACCCGGGACACGATCGACCTCGCCGCGTCCGCCCCCCATGGCGAGCTCCTGCTGTACCCGGACGACGACCACTGCGCGATGGGCCACTACACGGAATGGCTCGACACGTCGACGCAGTGGCTCCAGGACAGATTGGGCGTCGACGCGGTCGCGCCTCAGCACCCTTGACCTGCTCCGGGCTCTCCGGCCACCGCTGTCGGAGCGAGAGCTCGCCTCACGAGAGGAGCCTGGACGTCTGCAGCAGAGCCCGGACGGTCCGGACGCAGAGCGGCGGAGCTGGTCCACGAACCCGCTGCCGACGGCGTGCGGCAGTGCCCTGCCGGACCCTGGGAGTCGCGACGTCAGGGTCAGCTGCTCTCGAGGCAGGAGTGGAGCGGCTGATGCCCCTCGAGAGTCTGCCGGGTGTTCATCGCCGGCGCCACGGCGGTGGGCGCGGCCCACTGGTGCCAGCTCGACCGGATCGGCACGGTTGTTCCACATTGCGCGACGTCACGCTGCGATACGCAACATCGCGATAGAGTGCTCGCCATGCCTGCAGCAGAAGGAGCCGGCCGCGACGTCGGCATCGTCCAGTCCGTCGACCGCGCCGTCACGATACTCGAGATCCTCGCCCTGGAGGGCGAGGCCGGGGTGACGGCGGTCGCCGCCCAGCTGGGAGTGCACAAGAGCACGGCGTTCCGACTCATCGGCACGCTCGAGGCACGCGGCATGGTGGAGCAGTCCGAGGACCGCGGGAAGTACCGGCTCGGCGTGGGGCTCATCCGGATGGCGGGCACCACCGCCGCTCGCATCGACATCGTGCAGGCCGCGCGCCCGATCGGCACGCAGCTGGCCGCCGACACCGGCGAGACCGTGAACCTGGCCGTGCTCGTCGACTCTTCGGCGCTCTACCTCGACCAGATCGCCGGGACCGCGACGCTGCAGCCCTACAACTGGGTGGGTCAGCGCATCCCCCTGCACGCCACGAGCAACGGCAAGGTCCTGGCCGCCGCCCTCGACACCGATCGCGTCGACGAGCTGCTGCCACGGCTCACGCCCTACACGGAGCGCACGATCACGCGACGTCGGACGCTGCACCGCGAGCTCGCCGAGGTGCGCCGCAACGGCTTCGCCCTGGCGGTGGACGAGCTCGAGGAGGGGATGACCGCCATCGCGGCACCCGTGCGGGACGCCCACGGAGACATCACCGCGTCGCTGAGCGTCAGCGGTTCCAGCTTCCGGCTCGACGAGCACACTCGCGAGGACGTCGCGAAGCTGGTCGTGGCCGCCGCGGACGAGGCGTCGGCGGCTCTCGGGTGGGTCGAGTCCTGACCGACCGGCATCCCCGCCGTCCGATCCATTGACACGACCCCGCTCCGCGTCGGAGAGTTGTCGTCGTACCGCATCGCGCGACTGATTGCGCATGACGCAACAGTCGCGGGTTCGCTCTCGACGGTCGGAGGCCATGATGGGACTACCGGAATCAGCTCGGGTCGTCGTGATCGGGGCCGGCATCGTCGGCAACAGCCTGGTGCACCACCTGGCCCGCCTGGGCTGGCGTGACGTCCTGCAGATCGACCAGGGGCCACTGCCCAACCCCGGCGGGTCGACGGGGCACGCATCGAACTTCATCTTCCCGGTGGACCACTCACGGGAGATCACCGACCTGACGCTGGACTCGGTCCGCCAGTACCGTGACCTCGGCGTGTTCACGCAGTCGGGCGGCTTCGAGATCGCCCGCACCGAGGAGCGCATGGAGGAGCTGCGCCGACGGATGACCAGTGCTCGCGCCTGGGGCATCGAGGCCGAGCTCGTCACGCCCGAGCAGGTCAAGGAGAAGGTCCCCTTCCTCGAGATCGACGACGTCGTCGGGGCCTTCTGGACGCCGTCCGTCGGGGTGGTGGACTCCCTGCGTGCCGGCACCTTGATGCGCGAGGGTGCCGTCGAGTCCGGCGCACTCACGGTCTCCCCGAACACCGAGGTCCTGGGCCTCGACGTGCAGGGCGGAGCGATCCGCGGCGTGCGGACCGACCGTGGGGACGTCTCGTGCGAGACGGTGGTCGTGGCGTGCGGCGTGTGGAGCCCGCGGATCGCCGCGATGGCCGGTGCAGCCATCCCCCTCACCCCGGCCGTGCACCAGATGATCAGCGTGGGCCCCATCCCCCAGCTGGCCGAGACCGACGGCGAGATCTCGTTCCCGATCGTGCGGGACATGGACGCGCTCTGCTACGAGCGCCAGCACGGCGCCGACATGGAGGTGGGCTCCTACGCGCACCGGGCGATCCTGCACGAGCCCGACGACATCCCGTCGATCGACCAGGCACGGCTGAGCCCGACGGAGATGCCGTTCACCGACGACGACTTCGACCCCCAGCTCGAGACGGCGTTGGAGCTCATGCCCGACGCCCTCGGCGCCGACGGAGCGGAGATCCGCTACGCCATCAACGGCCTGCTCTCCCTCACGCCCGACGGCTCGCCGCTGCTCGGGGAGACGCCGGAGGTCCGTGGGTTGTGGTCGGCCGCCGCGGTCTGGATCAAGGAGGGCCCCGGCGTGGGACGGGCTGTCGCGGAGCAGATGACCCAGGGCTGGTCCGAGATCGACATCCACCACAGCGACATCGCTCGGTTCCACCCGCACGAGCGGACCCGCGAGCACGTCCGCGCCCGCACGTCCGAGGGGTTCATCAAGACCTACGGCATCGTGCACCCCGGTGAGCAGTGGGCGTCCGAGCGCGACAAGAGACTCTCGCCCATGCACGCCCTGCAGCGGGAGCAGAAGGCAGTCTTCTTCGAGGCGGTCGGCTGGGAGCGGCCGCAGTGGTACGAGTCCAACGAGCACCTGCTCGCAGAGTACGGCGACCGGGTCATGCCCCGCGAGCACGAGTGGGACGCCCGGTGGTGGAGCCCGATCATCAACGCCGAGCACCTCGCCATGCGCGAGCGCGCCGGCATCGTCGACCTGTCGGCCTTCGCGATGTTCGACGTCGTGGGACCCGATGCGCTCGCCGCCGTCCAGCGCACCGTCGTCGCCCAGGCGGACGTCGCGGTGGGCCGCGTGGTCTACACGCCCGTGCTCGACGCTCGCGGTGGTTTCGTCTCCGACCTCACCGTCATGCGACTCGCCGACGACCACTTCCGCGTGGTCACCGGCGGCGCACACGGCATGGCCGACCTCAAGTGGTTCCGCGACCGGGCGCGGGGCCTCGCCGCTGCCGTCGTGGACCAGACCACCGCCTTCACGACGATCGGTCTGTGGGGCCCCCGGGCACGCGACGTGCTGGGCACGCTGACCGACGACGACATCAGTCACGATGGATTCGGGTTCGGCCGCTGTCGTGACGTCCAGGTCGGCTCCCTGTCCGTGCTCGCCTCCCGCATCTCCTACGTCGGCGAGCTCGGCTGGGAGCTCTACGTCCCGATGGAGCAGGGAGCAGCCCTGTGGCAGCACCTGCACGACGCCGGCGAACCACACGGTGCCGTCCCCGTGGGCATCGGCGTCTACGGAACCACGGGGCGACTGGAGAAGGGCTACCGAGCGTTCGGAGCCGAGCTCGACCCGGAGCGCACGATCGTCGAGGCCGGCATGCAGCGTCCCCGGGTGAAGGAGGCCGACTTCCTCGGGCGGGAGGCGTACGTGGCTCAACGGGAACGTCCGCCGGCTCGCGTCATGTGCACCCTCGCGGTCGAGGATCACACGTCCGCATCCGGGACGCGTCGGTACATGCTCGGCGGAGAGCCCGTCCTCGAGCGGGACGGGACGGCGCTCACCGACGAGGAGGGGCACCGCCCGTACGTCACGACCGCCGGCTCGGCTCCCAGTCTCGGGCGCCACCTGCTCATGGCCTACCTCCCCCGCGAGCGCGCGGTCGTGGGCGCCGAGCTGAGCGTCTCCTACATGGAGGAGCTCTACCCGGTCACCGTGCTGACCACCGACGCCACCGCACCTTTCGACCCCGAGAACGAGCGAGTGCGCGCGTGACCCGGGTGCTCGTCGCGATCAAGCGCGTGGTCGACGTCGCCGGCGAGGTGGTCCTGACCGACGACGAGCAGGCGCTCGACGGCCGCTACGCCGGACACACGATCAGTGACCACGACGCCTGCGCGATCGAGCTCGGCATCCGGGCCGCGGAGGCCGATGGGGGATCCGTGACGGTGGTGAGCGTCGGCGCACCGGAGAGCATCGAGCAGATCCGTGGCGCCCTGGCCCTCGGGGCTCACGAGGCCGTCCTGGTGGAGGTGGAGCCGACGGACTACGGACCGGCCGACGTCGCAGCCGAGCTCGCCGCCGTCGCGCAGGAGGCCGAGCGGTCCGGGTCGCCGTACGACCTGGTGCTCGCCGGCAACGACGCTGCCGACACCGGGGACTTCCAGGTGCCGATCCGCCTCGCCCACGCCCTCGATCGTCCGATCGTCGCGGGAGCCGGGACGCTCTCGGTCGAGGACGGCACCCTCCTCGCGACCGTCAACGGACCGGGCGGGCTGGAGACCTACGAGGTGCCCCTGCCGGCTGTCGTCTCGGTGCTCGAGGGCGGCACCTCTCCGCGGGACCCGACGCTCAAGGGACGCATGGCGGCCAAGAAGGTCGAGGTGGAGGTCCGCAAGCCGGTCGCGACGCCACAGGGCGCCCACCGCGTGCGGTGGCAGGTCCCCGCACCACCGCCCAGCACGACGGTCGTGCTGGGCGAGGGCCCCGAGGCCGCGGCGTCGGTCGTCGAGACGCTCCGGACGTTGGGAGCCGTGCGATGAGCATCGTGCTGTGCGAGGTCGACGCCGGCAGCGGCGAGGTCGACGAGGTGTCCCTGGAGGCCCTGACCGCCGCGCGTACCCTCACGAGTGCCGCGGGTCCGCGAGCCGTGCTCATCGGTCCGCTGCCCGACGGAGCCGACCTCGCCCCGACGTTGAGCGCCCACGGTGCGAGCGAGGTGCACCACCTGACCGGGGACGCGTTGTCGGCCTTCTCCGGTGCCGGGTGGGCCGCTGCCGTGGTGGAGCTGTGCGGTCAGGTCGGCGCCGACGTCGTGATGGCCGCCGGTACGGCGCGCGGCAACGAGGTGATGGCCCACGTCGCCGTGCGGCTCGACGTCCCGATGGCGGCGAACGTCACCGCCTTCGCCGGCGATTCGGCCACCACGGTGCACCGGCAGGTCGCCGGGGGCGCGGCGGTCGAGGAGATGCGTCTCGCGTCGCCCGCCGTCCTCACCGTCGCCGGCCACGCGTGGCAGGCCGAGACCGCCGACACCGAGGCGTCTGCTCCGTGGACCACGTCCGAGCCCACTGTCGCCGAGAACGACCTGCGAGCCCGCGTGGTGCGTACCAGCGAGCCGGAGCCTGACGACTCGCAGGCACTGACCTCGGCCAAGGTCGTTGTCGGCGCGGGACGCGGCGCGGGCGGGCCCGACGGCTTCGGGCCGGTGAGCGAGCTGGCCGAGCTGCTGGGTGGTGCCGTGGGGGTCTCCCGCGTCGTCACGAGCCTCGGCTGGCGTCCGCATCACGAGCAGGTGGGCCAGACCGGCAGTCGCATCGCGCCCGACGTCTACATCGCCTGCGGGATCAGCGGCGCCATCCAGCACTGGGCGGGCTGTGCGTCCTCACGCACGATCATCGCCGTCAACACCGACTCCGAGGCGCCCATGATGACCCGGGCCACCTACGCCGTCGTCGGTGACATGCACGAGGTCGTCCCCGCGATCGTCGAGCAGCTCAGCGCGCAGGTCTGAGGGATGGGTCGCCGTGCCCTCTTCCGCGCTGACGAGGGCACCCGCAGTGGTGGCCGGCCCGGACGTGCGTCGGGGCCGGCCATCCCCCCCGAGATGACCGGCCCCGCTTCACGTGCGCTGTGGATCATCCCCCCGAGATGATCCGCGTCGATGCGCTGATGATGAGAGTACCCCAAGAACTAGTCCTTTGGTACTAGTCGGACTAGTTCTTTCTCATCCTCCTCCCGTTCTCGTCGCGCGCGACGCCGACGCCGGGCGGCCGTCCAAGCCGGTCACAAGTGCCCGACAAGCGACCGTGAGGACCCTCGAGGACATCACCCGACCTCGAGAGGAATCCTGAGATGTCTCCCCGATCGTCCACCCCACCACGATCCGCACGCCGCGCGGTCGCGATGCTCCTGGGCGCGCTGCTCGCCGCCCTGCTCCTGCCCGCAGCATCCGTGACCACGGCGTCCTCACCCGCCCAGGCCGCTCCGCAGTGGATCCCCGGACCGTTGCGCGCGGACCGCGTCCTCGACTGTGTCAGCGCTTCGGCCGGAAGCTACCGATACGGCGACGGCGTGTCCATGCAGGTCTCCTACGAGGACGACCCCGGCTCGATCATGAAGGTCGGCGACGTCTTCTACGCGCGCGTGCAGATGCGGCTCATCACGCTGCCCTGCGTGAAGGTCGGCGTGCTGCCGGAGTTCATCCCGCCGCCGGGCCTGGACTACGCCGTCGACGCGAAGCACCCGATCACCTGGAGCAAGAGCGGCAGCGAGACCCGCCCCCGGGCGGAGGGTCGGCTCTCGGACATGTACGCCGACGAGGGCACGCTCCACGGCGGCCTCATCCTCGGGACCGGCCTGCCGCAGCACCAGTACGACAGCCGCGGCATCTGGAAGCTCGAGCGTGCCGACGGCGTCCTCGAGATCCGCGTCCCCTTCAAGGCGACCCGCCCCATGAAGGGCAACCTCTCCGTCGTACCGGACTGCTACGAGACGAAGTCTGCCGAGCCGGGCCAGAAGTTCTGGCTGGTCTGCCCGCCGAGCAAGGCAGGCGACCACCTCCAGGTGAACGTCGGCCTGCTCGACGGCGGCGACCGCTCCAGCAACACCTCACACGTCGGGATCTTCGCCGAGGCCACCGGCACGACCCCGAAGCCGCCGACCCCGGACCCGAAGCCGACACCGGTGGTGAAGACCGCCACGTCGACGTCGTTCGGGCTCGCCAAGACGAAGGTCACCACCGCCCAGAAGGCCAAGGTCACCGTGACGGTCAAGCCGACGGCCAAGAACCCGACCGGCATGCTCGTGGTCAAGGACGGGAAGAAGAAGATCGCCTCGGCCAAGCTCACGAGCGCCAAGAAGGGCAAGCTCGTCGTGACCCTGCCCAAGCTGGCCAAGGGCAAGCACAGGATCACCGTGACCTACGGCGGCTCGGCGAGCCTCAAGGGCTCCACGAGCGCCACCAAGACGCTGACGGTGGTCAAGCGATGAGGCGCCTCGTCGTCGTCTGCCTGCTCGCACTGGTGGCCGGCCTGGTCATCGGGGCCCCGGGCACGGCACAGGCTCGCTCCTTCGTCGGGTCGGCGGTCTCCGGGGTCGCCCTGGACCGCGCCGGGGAGTCCCTGGGGACGGGCGCGGTGCAGGTCACGGCCTACTCCGTCACCGTGGTCGACGGCACCGAGGCCTGGCGACCGGTCGACACGACCACCACCGACGTCGACGGCACGTGGATGATCGACGGCCTGGAGGCCGGGCGTGCCTACCGGGTCGGGTTCCACGTGGTCTCACCCGACCACGCGGGGTTCACGGACCAGTTCTGGTCCGACGCCGCCAGCCTGACTGCGGCTCGTGACATCCGACTGGAGCCGAACAGCGAGAAGGAGAACATCGACGCCTACCTGCGCTCGGTCTACCCGAACGGCCGCTACCCGGTGACGGCACACGCCAGGCTCACCCGGGCCACCGTGTCGACGCTGGACCGCGCCGAGGTGGTCGCGCGCGTCACGGCCAACGTCCCCGTCGAGCTGGGCACCATGACCCTGCGCGACAACGGCCGGGTCCTCGCCTCGCACACGATGACGGCCGAGGACAAGGGTCAGGCGCGCTTCAGCCTGCCTCGGCTGGCCGCCGGGCGGCACTCACTGAGCATCGGCTACGACGCGCCCCGTCGCTTCAACGCGTCGAGCTCGAACGTCCAGACGCTCACCGTGAAGGCGGTCGCCTCGACCGTCACCGCCAAGGCGAAGGGCAGGATCCGGGCGAAGGCCAAGGGACGGCTCGCCGTCACGGTGTCGGCCGGTGGCACGACACCGACCGGGACGGTCACCGTCTCGCGCCATGGCCGACGGATC
>JBQGDU010000444.1:0-3236 GCA_052039245.1 Aeromicrobium sp.
TCGCCGTCGATGCCGACGGAGGCGTCGGCATCGATCACATCGCCAAGGTCTCGCGCGCCGTCTCGGCCGCGCTCGACGCCGACTCGGCCATGGGTGAGCAGCCCTACACCCTCGAGGTCACCTCCCGGGGACTGGACAAGCCGCTCACGGAGCAGCGGCACTGGCGCCGCGCCGCGGGTCGGCTCGTCGCGGTCACCCTCACGGACGGCACGTCGGTCACCGGACGGGTCGCGGGCAGCGACGCGGACGGGGTGGACGTCACCGTCGGCACCGAGCAACGCCGTCTCGCCCTGGCCGAGGTCGCCACGGCCGTCGTCACCCCCGAGCTGAAGCCCAAGAAGGACTCCTGACATGGACATCGACATCAAGGCACTCCGCGCGCTCGAGCAGGAGAAGGACATCTCCTTCGACGTGGTCGTCGAGGCCATCGAGGCGGCGCTGCTGTCCGCCTACCACCGCACGCCGGATGCGTACCAGCACGCCCGAGTCGTGCTGGACCGCTCCAGCGGCCACGTCACGGTGTGGGCCAAGGAACGTCTGACCGAGCCCGACGCCGAGGTCTCCGAGGGTGAGGAGCGCCCGGCGCCGCGGTTCAGCGAGGAGTTCGACCACACCCCGGAGGACTTCGGAAGGTTCGCGGCCGCCATCGCGCGTCAGCTCATCATGCAGCGGCTGCGTGACGCCGAGGACGAGGCGAAGTTCGGGGAGTTCTCCGGGCGGGTCGGCGACGTCGTGTCCGGCGTCATCCAGCAGGGCTCGCGTCCCGGCGACGTCATGATCGACCTCGGACGGCTCGAGGCGCTGCTGCCGGCCGCCGAGCGGGTGGCGGAGGAGAAGTACGCTCACGGCGAGCGCATCAAGGCCTACGTGTACGAGGTGGAGAAGGGCATGCGCGGACCGCGCGTGAAGGTCTCCCGCACCCATCCCAACCTGGTGAAGCTGCTGTTCGCCCTCGAAGCCCCGGAGATCGCGGACGGATCGGTGGAGATCGCCGCCATCGCCCGCGAGGCCGGGCACCGGACGAAGATCGCGGTGCGGTCCACGGTCGAGGGCGTCAACGCGAAGGGTGCGTGCATCGGACCGATGGGGCAGCGCGTGCGCAACGTCATGCACGAGCTGCACGGCGAGAAGATCGACATCGTCGACTTCAGCGACGATCCCGCCGAGTTCATCGCTCACGCCCTGTCGCCCTCACAGGTCAAGGGCGTCACGCTCGTCGACCCCACGGCCAAGGCCGCCAGGGTCGTGGTGCCGGACTTCCAGCTCTCCCTGGCGATCGGCAAGGAAGGCCAGAACGCCCGACTCGCCGCCAAGCTCACCGGGTGGCGGATCGACATCCGTTCCGACACCGAGGCCGTCCAGCCCGCCACCAACACCCGGTGATCGAGGCGATGGGACGTCGCGAGGGTGCAGCAGGTAGAGTGGATCCGGTCGTCCGCACGTGCATCGGTTGCCGTGAGCGAGCGGACGCCACCACTCTGGTGCGGATCGTCGTGATCCAGGGGACGTCGCCCGTCGTCGTCGCCCCGGACCCGCGGCGGACGATGCCGGGACGGGGCGCACACGTGCATCCCGACCCCCGGTGCCTGGAGCTGGCGAGACGGCGCAAGGCCTTCGGGCGGGCGCTCCGGACGGAGGGCCCTCTCGACCTGGATCGCGTGACCGAGTTCGTCCTCCGGGACCAGTGACCGACCACCCCCGGGACCCACGTCCCACGACCCGAATCGGAGCACACGCTCATGAGCACTCGATGAGTACTTTCCGATGAGCCTGCACGTCAACTAGTGGTTCGAGCCTTCTTCGGGTTCGGACTCCCCGAAGGAGAACAGTGGCTGTCAGAGTCCACGAGCTCGCGCGAGAGCTCGGAGTAGCGAGCAAGGACATCCTGTCCACCCTCAAGGACATGGGTGAGTACGTGAAGTCCGCCTCCTCCACCGTCGAGGCACCCGTGGTGCGTCGACTCCAGGAGGAGCACGGCGACACCCTGCGCGAGCTGGGTGCCAAGAAGGGCGCCAAGAAGGCTCCCGCCAAGAAGTCGGCTGCGCCCGAGGCTCCCGTCGAGGCGTCCGCCCAGCCGACGACACCGACCGACGAGGTCTCCGCACCCTCGGTGGAGGTCCCGCCCGAGTCCGCCCCCGCGCCCAAGCAGCCCGGACCGCTCCCCGGTCCGAAGCCGGGCCCGAAGCCCGGCCCTCAGGCGCCTGCTGCGGAGGAGACTCCCGCCGTCAAGCCTGGTCCCAAGCCCGGTCCGAAGCCGGGCCCCAAGCCCGGCGGCAGCACGGCCCGGCCTGGCAACAACCCCTTCAGCTCGCGGCAGGGCATGCAGCAGGACCGTCCTCCGCGCCCGCCGGCCGCCCGCGAGGGTGGCGCCACCGGATCCGGCGGCCAGGGCGGCGGACGCCCCGGCATGCCCCGGCCGAACCCGGCGATGATGCCCAAGCAGTCCGGTCTGTCGCAGCAGCGTCCCGGCGGCGGTCGTGGTCGTCCCGGCGGTGCCGGTGGCGGCGGTCGTCCCGGTGGCGGTCGTCCCGGCGGCGGCGGACTGGGCGGTCCCGGTGGTGGACGCCCCGGTGGCGGCTTCGGCGGTCCCGGTGGTGGACGTCCCGGTCCCGGTCGCGGAGGTCGTGGTGGCACCCAGGGCGCGTTCGGTCGCGCCGGTGGGCCGCCGCGCCGCGGACGCAAGAGCAAGCGCGCGAAGCGTCAGGAGTTCGACCAGATGCAGGCGCCCGCCGTCGGCGGGGTGCGGGTCCGCAAGGGCAACGGCGAGACGGTCCGGCTCACGCGCGGTTCCTCGTTGAGCGACTTCGCCGACAAGATCGGTGTCGACACCGCATCGCTCGTGGAGGTGCTGTTCCACCTCGGTGAGGTCGTCACGTCCACGCAGTCGGTCAACGACGAGACGCTGCAGCTGCTCGGTGAGGAGCTGAACTACGTCGTCGAGGTGATCTCGCCCGAGGACGAGGACCGCGAGCTGCTGGAGTCCTTCTCGCTGGAGTTCGGCGAGCACGAGGGCGACGAGGACGATCTCATCGCACGTCCGCCGGTCGTCACCGTGATGGGCCACGTCGACCACGGCAAGACCAAGCTGCTGGACGCGCTGCGCTCGGCCAACGTGGTCGACAAGGAGGCCGGTGGCATCACGCAGACCATCGGCGCCTACCAGGTGGCGACCGAGGTGGACGACACCGAACGTCGCATCACCCTGATCGACACCCCCGGTCACGAGGCGTTCACCG
>JBQGDU010000445.1:0-13558 GCA_052039245.1 Aeromicrobium sp.
CGAGCGCGAGGGTCTGGACTGGCCCGGCTCCTGGGAGCGCTTTCCCGAGCTGATGCAGCAGATGCTCGACGGGAAGGATCCTCGGTTCCCCGGCGCGGAGACCCACGCCGAGGCGGGCGCCCGGCTGGCCGAGGCGCTGACGGACGCGCTCGGGACCCTGCCCGACGGGGAGACGCTCGTGGTCGTCGCCCACGGGGCGGTTCTGCGGGTGGGCGTGGCGACGTTCCTGGGGTTCCCGGAGTCGACGTGGCGCTCGTTCGCGGGGCTCTCGAACTGCTCGTGGATCGCCCTGGAGCAGATCGACGCGCAGCGGTACAGCCGCTGGCGACTGACGGAGTGGAACGCCGGGACGCTGCCCGAGCCGGTCATGTCCGACGACGAGTGACCCCGGTTTGGTCTCGCGTCCGCCAGGGGGCTAAGATCGGTTCCCGGTCCTCGAGACCACCCGCACGGGGCATTGGCGCAGTTGGTAGCGCGCTTCCATGGCATGGAAGAGGTCAGGAGTTCGAATCTCCTATGCTCCACATCGAGTGAGAGCCCCGCCTGATGGCGGGGCTCTCGTCGTTGGAGCAGGGTTCGATCAACCGGCGGCGTGACGCACCGCGTCCAGCAGCGGAGCCGGCACGTCGGGCTCCGCGAGGGCGGCCGTCAGCAGGGCAGCGTACTTCGTCTTGCGCCCGCTGCCCGCGCCGAGGAACCGGCGTAGCACCTCATCGGTCGGTCGGTCGGTCCCGGTGGAAGGGCTGTCGACCGATGGTGCGCCACGCGGCCTCGTCACCACCGTCCTCGACCACCTCGACGGCCCGCCCCGTGCCGAGCGCGCGGATGAGCTCGTCCTCGAGGTCGGCCATGCAGACGAACGTGGGCACCGTCGCGTCACGGCCCTCGAGGATGTTCTCGACGTGGCGGGTCTCCCCGGCGTCGTGGAGCACGCCGACCCGTGCTCGCTCCGCCGGCGAGAGCACCTGCAGGTGCCGACGCAGGTTGGTGATGCCGTGCATGGCCACGACGGAGGAGGCGCGGAGGGGGAGGTCGAGGCTCCGCGAGAGCACCTGGACGGCCGCGGCGTCGCTCTGACCCTCCACCAGGAGCACCGGACCGTCCATCGTGCCGACGGTACTCCGGCTCGGACGGCTCGGACGGCTCGGGACGCGCCGACGCCGGCCCTCTCCTGAGGCCCACAGGTCACACGACCACGGGTGGCTGTTCTTGATTCGTTCAAGAAAGCCTGGCAAGGTGCAGGTATGCACGACGACGCCTCGGACCTCCTTCGCGAGGCCGGACTGCGCGTCACCCAACCACGCCTCGCCGTGCTCGGTGCGCTCGACACTCATCCGCACGCGGACACCGGCGCCGTCATCGAGGCGGTGCGCGAGCAGGCGCCCGACGTCTCCCACCAGGCCGTCTACGACGTCCTCGCCGCCCTCACCGTGGCGGGCCTCGTCCGACGCATCCAGCCCTCCGGGCATGCCGCCCGCTACGAGCGCCGCATCGACGACAACCACCACCACGTCGTCTGCCGATCGTGCGGTGCCATCGCCGACGTCGACTGCGCCGTGGGCGCCACACCGTGCCTCACCGCCTCCGACGGCCACGGCTTCACGATCGACGAGGCCGAGGTCGTGTACTGGGGGCTCTGCCCCGAGTGCGCCGCTCCGGCCTGACCCACTGATTTCCCGACTCACGTCACAGCACACCACCGGAAGGACGACGATGACCGAACCCGCTCACGAGACCGCAGGCAAGCCCGACGCCGAAGTCGGCGAGATGAACCAGCCCACCGAGGCGCAGGGTGCCGCCGGCGGGTGCCCGGTCAACCACGGCAAGCTGCCGTACCCCACCGAGCGCGACGCGAACAAGGTCTGGTGGCCCAACAGCCTCAACCTGAAGGTGCTGGCGAAGAACACCGCCGAGCGCAACCCCCTCGGCGAGGAGTTCGACTACGCCGCGGCGTTCTCCGCACTCGACCTCGCCGAGGTCAAGCGGGACATCGCCGACGTCCTCACCACCTCGCAGGACTGGTGGCCGGCCGACTTCGGTCACTACGGCCCGCTCATGATCCGCATGGCCTGGCACTCCGCCGGCACCTACCGCGTCTGGGACGGACGCGGTGGCGCCGGAGCCGGTCAGCAGCGGTTCGCCCCGCTCAACTCCTGGCCGGACAACGGCAACCTGGACAAGGCCCGCCGGCTGCTGTGGCCGGTCAAGAAGAAGTACGGCCAGTCGATCTCGTGGGCCGACCTGATGGTCCTCACCGGCAACGTCGCCCTGGAGTCCATGGGCTTTGAGACCTTCGGCTTCGCCGGCGGGCGCGAGGACGTCTGGGAGCCGGACGACGACGTCTACTGGGGCCCGGAGACCGAGTGGCTCGGCGACGAGCGGTACACCGGTGACCGCGACCTGGAAAAGCCGCTGGCCGCCGTCCAGATGGGCCTCATCTACGTCAACCCCGAGGGCCCCAACGGCACGCCCGACCCGCTCGCGGCGGCTCGCGACATCCGTGAGACCTTCGCCCGGATGGCGATGAACGACGAGGAGACCGTCGCGCTCATCGCCGGCGGCCACACCTTCGGCAAGACGCACGGTGCCGCCGACCCCGACCAGCACGTCGGTCCCGAGCCCGAAGGCGCGTCGATCGAGGAGCAGGGTCTCGGCTGGAAGAACTCCTACGGCTCCGGCAAGGGCGCCGACGCGATCACGTCGGGCCTGGAGGTCACCTGGACCTACCACCCCACGCGGTGGGACAACGAGTTCTTCCACATCCTGTTCGCCTACGAGTGGGAGCTCACGCAGAGTCCGGCAGGGGCCAACCAGTGGCAGCCCAAGAACGGTGCCGGTGCCGACATGGTCCCCGGGCCGGCCGCGGACTCCCCGCGTCGCAACCCGACCATGCTGACGACCGACCTGGCGCTGCGTGTCGACCCTGCCTACGAGAAGATCTCTCGTCGTTTCAAGGACGACCCCGAGGCCTTCGCCGACGCGTTCGCCCGGGCCTGGTTCAAGCTGACGCACCGCGACATGGGCCCGGTGGTCCGCTACCTCGGCTCTGAGGTCCCCTCCGAGACGCTGCTGTGGCAGGACCCGCTGCCCGAGGCGCCCAGCGAGACCGTCGACGCCGCCGGCGTCGCCGACCTGAAGCAGCGCATCGCCGGCTCCGGTCTCACGGTCGTCGACCTGGTGACGACGGCCTGGGCGTCCGCCTCCTCGTTCCGCGGCAGCGACAAGCGCGGCGGGGCCAACGGTGCACGTCTGCGTCTCGACCCGCAGGTCGGCTGGGAGGTCAACAACCCCGGTGAGCTGCGTCGGGTGCTCGGTGTGCTCGAGGAGATCCAGTCCGCGTTCAACGGTCAGGGTGGTGCGCAGGTCTCGTTGGCCGACGTCATCGTCCTCGCCGGCGGCGTGGGTGTCGCGCAGGCTGCCGCTGCGGCCGGTCGGACGGTCGAGGTGCCGTTCACGCCCGGTCGCGTCGACGCGACCGCGGAGCAGACCGACGTCGAGTCCTTCGAGTGGATGGAGCCCCGCGCCGACGGTTTCCGCAACTACCTCGGCAAGGGCAACCGCCTGCCGGCGGAGTACCTGCTCGTCGACAAGGCGAACCTGCTCAACCTGACCGCACCGGAGCTGACGGTCCTCGTCGGCGGCCTGCGGGCGCTCGGCGCGACGTACGACCGGTCCGACCTCGGTGTGCTCACCGATCGTCCGGGGACGTTGACGACCGACTTCTTCGTCAACCTGCTCGACCTCGGCACCACGTGGACGAAGGTCGATGAGGAGACCGGGATCTACGAGGGCCGCGACGCCTCCGGTGAGGTGCGCTGGACGGGCAGCAGGGCCGACCTGGTCTTCGGCTCGAACTCCGAGCTGCGGGCGCTGGCCGAGGTCTACGCCAGCGACGACTTCGCGGACCGGTTCGTCTCGGACTTCGTCGCCGCCTGGGTCAAGGTCATGGAGCTGGACCGCTTCGACCTCGCCTGATCAGCAAGACGTTCGGCCGGAGCCCGGGTTCCCCGCGTGGGGGACCCGGGCTCCGTCGTCGGTCGGGGGTCGGCCGACGCGGTGACGGACGAACGATGATGCGTTGCGTCGGCCCCTGCGCCGCGATGTCTCAGCGATCGTCTCGTGGGGTCCAAGGAGCGGACGGAGGATGATGCGCTGCACCGCCGCGTCAGGCGTAGGGCATCATCGTTCCTCCACGGCCGGCGCGATGCATCATCGTTCGTCCCACACCCCCGACGCGCCGCGCCGGTGGGAGCCGACGAGGTGCGTGTCCACGATGCCGATGGCCTCCATGAGCGCGAACATCGTCGTCGGGCCGACGAACCGGAAGCCGCGGCTCCTGAGCGCCTTGGCCAGCGCATGGGACTCCGGCGACTGGGTCGGCACCTCCTCCATGGTCCGCGGCGCGGGCGTGCGCTCGGGTCGGAAGGACCACACCAGGTCCACCAGGCCGCCGTCGGCACGCAACCCGACCGTCGCCCGCGCGTTGGCGATCGTCGCCTCGACCTTCGCACGGTTCCGCACGATCCCGGCATCGCCCATCAGGCGCTCGACGTCCAGGTCGCCGTAGTCCGCGACGACGTCGGGGGAGAAGTCGTCGAACGCCGCGCGGAACGCCTCCCGCTTGCGCAGGATCGTCAGCCACGACAGCCCCGACTGGAACGCCTCGAGGCTGATCCGCTCGAACATGCCGCGGTCGTCTCGGACCGGCATGCCCCACTCGGTGTCGTAGTAGTCGCGCAGCAGCGGGTCGGACGCCCCCCACGGGGTCCGGGCCAGACCGTCCTCTCCGACGACGACCTCGCTCACGAGGCGCGGGTGGCGCCGCGTCGCAGGGCGTTGTCGGCCACCCGGTAGCCGTCGCGGGCGATCGCTCGCCAGACCTCCAGACCCACCGCCGGGTGCTCCGCCGTGATCCGCTCGATCTCCTGCGCAGGGAGCACGAGCAGACGCAGCTCGCCCGACGCCGCGATCTCCGTCTCCTGGACGTCGTCGGTGCCGAGGGCCAGCTCACCGAAGGAGGTGCCGGGCTCCATCGTGACGAGCGCCAGACGCCGACCGTCGGGTCCGTCGGCCAGGGCGACCGCCCTGCCCTCGACGATGAGGTGCACCCCGGCGAACGGCCCGCCGGCCTCGAGCACGACGTCGCCGTCGGAGAAGGACTTCTCCTGCATCGCGTCACGCACGAGCGACGAGGCCTCGCTCGAGAGGCCGCTCAGCAGCGGGTGCTCCTCGACGGGGTCGCTGCTCCTCACACCGCTTCCGTGCCGCGCGATCAGCTCGTCCTCGGCCCCGGCGATCGCGGTGGGGATGTCGTTGAAGCGGCGGGTGGCCTTGTCGTTGTCGGCGTCGGGGTCGGGGATGACGCCGTCCGGGTCGACGACGACGGCCTCGGCGTCGGCCTCGCGGAGCCGGTCGCGCAAGGACAGGAGCGTCTGTCGGCTCACCTCGGCGATGTCGTTGACGTGGCTGAAGTCGATGATCACGAGCTCGGGGTCGTCGTCGACGATGGACCGCACCACCGACTCGGCACCGGAGAAGAGCAGGTCTCCGTGGAGCTCGTAGACGTGACAGCGGTCGCTGACGGCGTCCAGGACCTCCTGCTCGGCCGCGGTCCGACGCCGGCGGGAACGGGACTCCGCGAGCGAGTAGGAGCTGCGGACCGCGTTCCGCGAGCCCCGGCTGACGTGCATGATGTGCAGCTCCATGTCGTGGGACATCCGCTCGAACAGCGTGATGCCGCGGGCGCTGTTGCCGTGCGCGTCGAGCCGCGGCGAGAAGACCGCGATGCCGACCTGGCCGGGCAGGACGCCGATGATGCCGCCGCTCACGCCGCTCTTGGCCGGCATGCCGACGGCGGTGACCCAGTCACCGGCCGCGTCGTACATCCCGCACGTGGTCATGACGCTCAGGACGTGCTCGACGAGCTGGGCGTCGAGCAGCTGCTCCTGCGTGCGTGGCTGGACGCCGCCGTTGGCGAACGTGGCCGCCATGAGCGCGAGGTCACGGGTGGTGACCGAGATCGAGCACTGACGGACGTACTGTGCCAGCACCTCCTCCGGGTCCCCTTCGAGGATCTCGAACTCGCGCAGCATGTGGGCGATCGCGCGGTTGCGGTGCGCGGTCGACAGCTCGGAGTCGTAGATGGACTCATCGACGTCCAGCTCGCGGCCGGCGAAGCGGCCGAAGCCGCGCAGCACCCGCTCGAAGCGCTGGTCGCCGTCGTCGCCGGTCACCAGGGAGGACGTCGTGATCGCACCGGCGTTGATCATCGGGTTGAAGGGACGCCCGGTGTCCGGCGCGAGGCTGATCTCGTTGAAGGCGTCGCCCGAGGGCTCCACCCCGACCTTGCGACCGACCTCCTTCAGGCCGCTGTCCTGCAGTGCCAAGGCGTACGTGAACGGCTTCGAGATGGACTGGATGCTGTACTCCAGGTCCGCGCTGCCCACCTCGTACACGCGACCGTCCACCGTCGCGAGGCAGAGCGCGAACCGGTCGGGGTCGGCGGCGGCCAGCTCCGGGATGTAGGCCGCCACCTCGCCGTCGGTGCCGGCGCAGGCCTCGACGATGTTCTCCAGGTACTGCTGGACGGGGTTCTTCACGATCGACCTCCTGAGTCGCTCCCATCGTCGCGCACGTCCTCGTGGACGCAAGCGTCGCCCGGGACGGGGTGTCCGCGGAGGTACGGTGTCGCCGTGGACGAACAGGGACCCGAGGCGGGCTCGCGGTTGCGGGTGCTCTTCGTCGCCGTGCTCGTCCTCGTCGTGGGAGCCCATCTCCTGCTCGTCACCGCCGCTGCGCTGCCCCCGAACCGGTACAGCGAGGCGGTGCGACCGGGCACCACCTACCTCTCTCCGTTCTTCACGCAGAACTGGCGCCTCTTCGCCCCTCGCCCGGTCTCGGCCGACCGGACGCTCTCCTTCCAGGGGGCCTACGTCGTCGACGGCGAGCTGCGCACCACCGAGTGGGTCGACTGGACCGACGTCGAGCTCGACCTCGTGCGGCACCAGCTCGTCGGCGGTCGCGCCGGCTACGTCACCAACAAGATGTACTCCCCGCTCAGCTCGAGGTTCGGTGCCCTCTCACCGGAGCAGCAGGCGTCGGTGGACGTCCCGGAACCGGGCGATGCGGCCGCGTGGCCCGAGCTGGAGCGGGACGTCCTGGACGCGTCCGTCGACGTGGGGGAGGAGGCCGATGCGTTGCGGTGGCTCCGGTACGAGCGCGCCGCGGTGTCCCTGGGCACGGCGGTCCTCGGTGCCCGGTTCCCGGACGCGGACGTCGTGGCGCTCAGGTATCGGACCCGGTCCCAGAACGTCACGCCCTACTCGGCCCGGCACGGCAGCGCCGAGGAGCGGGAGGCGGCGCGGCCGACGGCCAGGGAGCGGATGAGCGGTTGGCGTGATCCTCTGAAGCCGGACGTCGCGGAGCAGGACGCGATCGACGGGTTCGACCGGAGGCACCGGTGAGGCCGTACGTCGACCGCGCCATCGCGTGGGTGGCCGACCGTCGGCACGCACTCCGCGGTCTCGCGGTCACCCGCATCGTGCTCGGGCTCATCGTCTGGACCCAGCTGCTCGTGAACGCCCCGGACCGTCACTACACGTGGGGCGACGGCACCGGCTGGACGCAGCCGGTGCGCGAGGTCGACGCCTGGCCCGCGTTCCTCGGCGGGTTCGTGGCCGCCGACGGTGCATGGTTCGACCTCCTCTACCTGCTCACGATCCTCGCGGGAGTCCTGCTCATGCTGGGCTGGCACACCCGCACGATGACGATCCTGACGCTCGTGCTGTGGCTGTCGCTCTACACCGCCAACCCGTTCGTCGGCTCCGGCGGCGACGCGATCCTGAGGATGGTGCTGCTCTACCTCTGCTTCACCGAGGCCGGGGCCTTCTGGTCGCTCGACGCGCGCCGGGCCGGCCGCGGACGTGGTGGGCGCCGTCCGTTCCTGCCGCCTTGGTACGGCACGACGCTGCACAACCTGGCCGTCGTGCTGATCGTCCACCAGGTGCTGACGGTCTACGTCGCCTCGGCGCTGTGGAAGGTGCAGAGTCCCGTCTGGCTGGACGGCACGGCGGTCTACTACCCGTTGCAGGTGGAGGCGTACTCGCCGTGGCGCGACCTGATGCACCCGATCGTCACGCTCGAGCCGGTGGTGCTCTCGGCGACGTGGGTCTCGGTGGTGATCCAGCTCTTCTTCCCGGTCATCCTGATGTTCCGACCGGCCAGGATCGCGGGCCTGGTGGTCATCACCGGCATGCACCTGTCGATCGGCGTGCTGATGGGGATCATGTACTTCTCGCTCGTCATGATCGCCGTGGACATGATGCTCGTGAGTGACGTCACATGGCGTCGCGTGGAGCGATGGGTCAGGCGGCGGTCGTCGCGAGGGAGCGAGATTCAGGCGTAGAAACACATGCCTGATCCATTCAGCGGGCCGGCGTGTTGGTCGACTGATCAAGATAGATGTCAGATTTCCGGGCTGAGACGGTTCTGAGATCACCTGAAGTGTGGCTAAGATGTGGCGGGCATGCGTATGTGTGAAGTGTCACCCTGCACTCAGCAGCTCATGTGACGACCTTGAACAACGTCGGTCCACGGGAGTTACGGCCGGCCAAAACGGGAGTTTGACTTGAAGAAGCTCGGAAGAAACACCCTCGCCGTCGGCGTGGCGACATTGCTCGTCACCTCCGCGGTCTCGTTCTCGGCGCAGGCCGCCGACGAGCCCGTCGCACAGAGCGAGGCTCGCCTCGTCAACGGCGCTGGGCTGTTCGACATCCTCAACACTGATGAGTGTGTTGCCATCACGACGGATGACACGGCGTCTGAGGGGGAGGGACGGTGCGGCACTGGTCTCGAATTCGCTCCTCTCGGTGTGATCACCCAGACGGCAGAGGCGGGCGTCGAGGGCGGCGAAGGCGTTTCGTCCGCTGAGGCTTCCACCGCCGACGTGACGACGATCGACGGGCTTGCCGACATCGAGCTGGCTGACCTTCCGGGCGCCCTGGAGAACATCTCCACCGGCACGATCCTGGACGATGTCATCGAGGCTCTGGGCCCCGTCCTCGGTGCCCTGGAGCCGGTGCTGCGTGGCCTCCTCGGAGCCATCGACGGCGTGCTGGACCCGATTCTCGGCGCGATCCAGACCTCGCTCCCGACGTCGGTAGAGATCGGCGCCGTGAACTCCGTCTGTGAAGCGACGCCGGGTAATGCCACGGGCTCCAGCTCGGTGGCGGGAATCGATATCGTCGTCGAACTGGGTACGCAGGAGATCCGCGTGCCGGTGCAGGCCGGTACTGAGCCCAACTCTCCTCTGCTCGTCTCGGCTCCCCGCCAGCTGGTGAGCGGCATCCTCGCCGGCGTGGAGGACTCCCTCGAGCAGAGCCTCGGCGGCGTTCTCGGGCCCGTCGCGGTCATCATTGAGCAGGTGCGCACGGCCATCATCGAGGAAGTCCTCTCGACGCTCGAGCCGATCCTGCTGCAGCAGCTCAGCGATGCTCTCGCGCCGGTGGTCACGGGCACCGTGAACAAGCAGGTGGAGTCCGACGGAGCGATCGAGGTCACGGCCCTGGACCTGGCGGTCCTCGGATCGAACACGGCAGCGATCGGACAGGTCTCATGCGGCCCGAACGCCAACTTCGTCGCCGACGACACCGACGCTGATGCTCAGGCCGACGTCGACGCCGACGTCGACGCCGATGCGGACCAGGACGCTGACGCTCAGGCCGACGCGATCGCCGACGCTGACGCCGATGCTCAGGCCGACGCGATCGCCGACGCCGACGCCCAGGCCGACGCCGACGTGACGACCGCACTGCCGAACGCCGGTGCGCCGAACCTGCTGCCGTTCTGGCTGCTGGGTGCAGGCCTGGTGCTCTTCGGTGCCGCGGTGCTCATCAACGAGCGGCGACGCGCCCTGCTCTGATCGGCGCTGACCTGATCGGACCCGGTCCGATCTGACGCTGCAGGACCTCTGCCCGGTGATCTCCCGTTCACCGGGCAGAGGTCTGTCGGCGTCGCGAACCTAGGATGGGGGCCATGCCCGACGAACCCGACGAGGCTGTGCCGTCTCCTGGGGAGCCTGCCAGCAGCGGTCTCGCCGACGGTGAGCCCGCCGACGCCGGGTCCGGCGAGACTGGCCCTCCCGATGAGGATGCGACCCTCGCCGTCGAGCGACCCGGGGGATGGCGGTCCGTCCTCGTGCTCGGACTCGCCGCCGTGGTCGTCATCCACACGGTGCTCGTCGCGCTGTGGCTCGCGCCCGCTGGTCCGGTGCGCGACGCCGCAGGCCCGAGCCGGCTGGCCTTCTACGTCAACCCGTACTTCCAGCAGTCGTGGGACGTGCTCGAGCCCAGCGCCCAGCAGGTGGACGAGGCGCTCTGGGTGCGGGCACGCGTCCGTGTCGGCGAGGACGACCTCGAGCAGTCCGACTGGGTCAACGTGACCCAGGCCGACCTCGACGCCACCAGGCTCGACGTCGCACCCGGCCGGATACGGGTCGCCGCGCGTCGTCTGGCGACGAGCCTCAACGGCTCGTACTTCGAGCTGGGCGAGGAGGGGCGGCGCAGCGTGGCGGCCTCGTACGCCGGCAAGGATCCCGCAGCGTTGCGTGGCGTCCTCAGCGACGACGGCGTGCGCCCGGCCGCCATCGACCGCTTCGCACGGCTCGACGAGATGGCCACGAGGTTCGCGTCGCTGTACACGCAGGCCGGCCTGGAGCAGCGAGTGGTGCAGGTGCAGTACCGGGTGGGGCGACGTACCGTGCCGCCCAGGGAGGAACGAGCCGACCGCCGGGTCGCCGACGAGGAGTTCGCTCTGTTCAACGTCGGGTGGCGGTCGGTCGATCGCGGCAGCGAGTCCGCGCAGGCAGCGTTCGACGACTTCGTGAGGGGAAGGTGAGCTGGTGAGGACTGCGGGAGGGCCACTCGTGCGCGCACGCCTCGCCGCCGATGAGTGGTTGACGTCGGCGCGGCACGCCGTGCACGCGCTGGCGGCGGCTCGCATCCTCGTCGGTCTCTCCGTGCTCGGGCTGCTGCTCACCAACTTCCCCAACCGGCAGATGTGGGTGGGGGACGCGTCCGCCTGGGCCGAGCCGAGTCGCGCCGTCAGCACGTTCCCGGAGATCGCCTTCCTGGACGGCGTGAGCGCCGACATCCTCACCGTGGTCTACGTCGTCCTGACGTTCGCGGCCCTCGCCTTCGTGCTGGGTTGGCGGACCAAGGCAGCCAACGTCATCCTGCTCGTCGGCTTCATCGCCGTCACGGGCCAGAACCCGCTTCTGTCGTCGGTCTCGGACCACCTGGTGCGCATCACGCTGTTGTGGATGCTGCTGATGAGGCTCTCCGACGTGTGGTCACTCGATGCCGCCCGTCTCGCGCGGCCGGAGTCCGAGCAGGCCGTGCCGGACTGGCTACGCACGGGGCTCCACAACGTGGGTCTGCTGGGTCTGGGGGCGCAGGTGGCCATCGCGTACCTGGCTGCCGGGCTGAACAAGGTGTCCCAGGCTGCGTGGCAGCAGGGCACGGCGCTCTACTCGACGTTGCAGCTGCCGGAGTTCCGGCCGTTCCCGTGGCTGTCGGACGTGGTGAGCACGGGCACCGTCCCGCTCGCGCTCCTGACCTGGCTCGTGCTGGTCGTGCAGCTGTTCTTCGTCCCGGCCATGCTCCGTCCTGGCGTCCGTGACGCGGTGGCCATGACGGCCATCGGGGTGAACGTGCTGTTCGGCATCCTGCTGGCCACGCCGTGGTCGTCGCTCGTCATCATCGCCGGCACGAGCCTGTTCGTCTCCGACGAGAAGTGGGAGGAGCTCGGCTGGGCGGTGGGTGACGTGTTCGCACCGCTCACTGATCGAGTGGTCGACGCGTGGTACGTCGTGGTCGACAAGGTCGAGGACTGGTGGTTCCGCTACGTCCTCGGTGCGTTCGACTGGGTCCGGTTCACGGTCTTCCGTCGCTGAGGTCGTCGGCCATGGCGCGGGCGGTCCGGCGTCCGGCCAGCACGAGCACGACGACGGGCAGGACGAGGAACCCGGCGGCGACGTTGAGGGTCGCGAAGCCCTGCCAGGCCACGACGAGCCCCGCGGCGAGGCCACCGAGCGCGCCGCACAGGCTCATCGTCATGTCCCCGAGACCCTGCACCCGAGTGCGGACCGCGGGGTCGACGCTCTGAGTGAGCAGCGCTGCACCCGCGATGACCGTGGCGGACCAGCCGAGGCCGAGCAGCACGAGGCCGACGGTGATCTGCACGTCGGAGTGTCCGGAGGATCCCGCGACGACGACGGCAGACACGAGCACCAGCTGCCCGAGCAGGATCGTGCGGCCGGGCCCCCAGGTGTCGGACAGCCAGCCCATCACCGGCGACAGGGCGTACATGCCGGCGATGTGCAGGCTGATCGTGAGGCCGATGACCTCCAGAGCCGCCCCGTGGTCCTGCATGTGCACCGGTGTGAGCGACATGACCGCCACCATGACGGCGTGGGCCGAGGCGATCGCGACGACGGCCGTGGCGGCCGGCCCACGGACGTGGGGAAGGGCGTCCCTGAGGCGCTGGGGCTCATTGGCGTCGGAGGCGAGCCGGGCGGGGAGCGGGTCGGGTCGCAGGGCGAGGAACGTCAGCGTGCCGGCGAGCGTGAAGGCCAGGAGCGAGAAGACGACCGGACCGGCCAGCTCCGGCACGCCGAGTGCTCGGCCCACCGCCGCACCAGGGCCGGTGAGGTTCGGCCCGGCCACGGCGCCGATCGTCATGGCCCAGACCACGAGAGAGAGCGACCGGCCAGTCGCCGCCGGGTCAGCACGGTCGGTGGCGGCGAACCGGGCCTGCAGGCTCCCCGCGGTGCTGACGCCGAACATCACCAGGCCGGCGAGGACGAGCGGGAGCAGCTCGAGATCGGCCCCGAGGATGATCACGGCGGCGCCGAGCGCGCCGACGAGCCAGCCGGTGGTGAGCGCCGGGCGACGTCCGCGTCGGGCGGCGAGGGACGCGAGAGGCAACGTCGCAGCAGCCGCGCCGAGGGTCAGGGCCACCGTGGCAGTCCCTGCCCAGCCGGAGGAACCGGAGACGTCGCGCACCAGCAGGGCCCCGATCGAGAGGCCCGCGCCGTTGCCGATGCCGCCGACGACCTGTGACGCGGCGAGCGTCGTGAGCGTCCGGCGCTGCGGGAAGGTGGTGGTGGTCGTCGTCACGAACGGATCCTACGACGGCCCGCGGGGAGACGACGTGGCGCGGATGGCTTCCGCACGAGGTGGCGGCTGGTGGTCTCGATACGAGGAGACGCGCTCGTTCCTCGCCGTCTCCTCTACTCGACCAGCGAGGTCTGGCGGTCCGTGTCGTGTGCTCTGTTCGACCCGAGAGGTCTGGTGGGTCCTTGTCGTGTCCGGGGTTCGACCCGCGAGGTCTGATGGGTCCTTGTCGTGTCCTGGGTTCGACCCCCGAGGTCTGGCACGTCCTCGCTGGTTGAGTAGGTGATCCCGCGAGGAACGAGCCGGGATTACCGTATCGAAACCAGGTCCCGGACGGCTCGCCTCGCTGGCCTCGCTTCCCGGGGCCGAGTCGCCGCCGACACCCG